>CAYWNQ010000258.1:0-2572 GCA_964459695.1 uncultured Halobacteriales archaeon
CGCGAGCCGTGAGCACGCGAGCCGCGAGCGTCCCGGACTGTCGAGCGGGTGGGGGCGTTCGTGCGGGACCCCTGGGGTCAAGCACGAGGTGGCGGTGTCGGGGGTTGCAGTCGCGGAAAGTGGCGCAATCGAGACTCCGGCGGTCGAGTGGACGGGGGTCTCGGACGGGACGATCGAACCACACGCGCGAACGCCCGGGTCAGAGTGGCGCTCCCACCAGTTCCACCCCGGGCACGGAGCCTTTTTCCGCGACCCAGCCCGACCACGACCCCATGACCCTCGACCCGGTGCACTTCGACGGCATCGCCCGGCTCGCCGGGCGCATCGACGCCGCCGTCGCCGACGAGGACCACCGGGAGGTCGCCGAGAGCGTCTGGGGGGCGTTCCTCGACCCGCTGTGGGACGCCGACCGGGAGGTCGCCGTGCTGGAGCCGCTGGGCGAGCAGGCGCGCCGGCGGGTCGACGTCGAGGACGTCGCGCTGCGTGAGGCGCCCTACGACACCCGCCACGGGCTGGACTCGGGCACCATCAACCCGACGACGTTCACCAACGGGCTGGTGCTGGACGTCGCCCAGGCCGCGATGGCGGCGGTGCCGTCGGACCTGGACCTCCACCGGTCCCGGACGGTGGTGGCGACGGTCCACTCCAACGACGCGACCGTGGACTGCGGCGAGGACGGCTGGACCGCCTTCGACGAGGGGTACTCCCGCGGACGGGTGCTCCAGGCGCCGCGGGTGTCCCGCTACGAGGAGGCCGTGGTGCACGCGCTGTCGCTGTACCTCGCCGAGAGCGCCCACGCTCGCGAGCACGCCGACGCCGTCGAGGACCTGCTGGTGCTCGACGGACCGGTCTACCCCAAGGGGCTGCTGCGGTGGGCCGACCGCGACCCGGAGCTGGCCGAGCTGCTCGTCGAGCACGAGCGCCCGCGGGACGTCCTGGCGAACTACGTGGGGCTGGTCGAGACCTTCGTCGAGCGGCAGGTACCGCTCGTGGGGTTCGTGAAGAACAGCGCCTCGAAGGCGCTGACGCGCCGGGTGCGCGCCGAGCGCGGGGCGCCGTGGGTCGACGACGCCGCGTTCTTCGCCCGCGTCCTCGAGCGCCGCGAGGCCACCGACGACGGGTTCGAGCGGGTCGAGGACGACCTCACCTACACCAACTGGTTCGTCTCGCGGTGCGGCGTCGACCGGGGACTGTCGGCGGCGGGCGACGCCCACGGCGTCGAGCGCCGGCTCGACCCGGAGGCCTACGAGGTGACGTTCTTCGCGATCTACGACCCCCGGGACGGCCTGGTGTACCGCGTCGAGGCGCCGCGGGCGTTCACCGACGACCCCGACGTCCGGGAGGCGCTCGCGATGCAGGCGCTCCAGGGCGTCGCCGTCGAGCGCGGCCCGCCCGCCGCGGTGGCGAAGGCCGACGAGCTGGCGCGCGTCCGCCGGGAGGAGAAGCGCGCGCTGGCTCGGTCGCTCGAGGAGACGTTCGACGCCGAGCGCTCGCGGGACTACGACGACCGCCGGTGGGGCGTCGGGCGGGAGTAGAGACGGGCGCGGTCCGAACGTCCCGGCGACCGCTGGCACCGACCACTACCGGTCCAGGGACCACGCTCAAGGGGGCGGCCACGCCAGTGGTGGTATGTCCGACCTCGACGACTTCTCAGCGTTCGACCCCGACGACGGCGACGGGAACGGGGACGGCAGCGACGACGACGCGGACCCCGAGGGTGCGCCCGACGACCCCAGTGCCGAGGACGGGTTCGAGGCCGTCGACGTGACGCCGGCTGGTCGGGACCGCGGCATCGGCGTGCTGTCGGCCTCGGAGGGGCTGTCGGTCGGCGAGCGCGAGGAGGACACCCGGCTCCGGGCCTACGTCACCGTCGAGAACCGCGCGGAGCTCCGGGTCGGGACCTACCTGCTGGTGCCGTACCCCGACGACGAGCAGCTGTTCTGCCGGGTCACCGCGCTCGCGTACGCCCAGGAGTTCCGGTCGGACGACGCCACAGAGATCCACGCCCGGCGGGCGATGCGGAGCCGCGAGGTCGACGAGCAGGACTACAAGTTCATCGCGACGCTGGAGCCGGTCGCCGTGCTCTACGGCCACGACGGGGAGCTCCGGCGCCGGATGCCCGACCGGGTGCCCCGGCCCGAGAGCATCGTCCGGGCGGCCACCGACGCCGCCGAGATCAAGACGGGGCTGAAGATCCCCGAGTCGGGCGTCTTCCTGGGCCACCTGGCCGTCGGGGGCGAGCGCGTCACGACCGCCGCCGAGCCGCCCACCATCGACTACCGGCTGGCCGACTCGGCGGCGACCGACCCGCTGGTGTTCCGCCACAGCCTCGTGGCCGGCGGCACCGGGTCGGGCAAGACCCACGCGGCCAAGAACGTCCTCCGGCAGTACCTCGGCCGGACCTACGAGATGGCCGACGGGCGCACTCCCGAACTGGCGGTGGTCCAGTTCGACCCCCAGGACGAGTACGCCCAGATGCACGACGACAACCCCGACCTGGACGCCGCGGCCGCCCGGCGGTACGAGCGCGAGGGCATCGCCCACGGCGGCCACGACGACACCGTCGCGTTCG
>CAYWNQ010000259.1:0-2572 GCA_964459695.1 uncultured Halobacteriales archaeon
GATGAAACCGTAACCGCCAGTGTCGTTGAAGAAATCAACAGTGCCTTCTGCCATTGCGAGTGGACGGAGGGTGCTCCGGGGGATAAGACTTCCGCGAGAGCGCCTCACACGGGTGTCGGTGGCGCGACGGGGGTGTATTCGGCCCAGAACGGCCACGAGGCTTTTTATGCAGGTCCCGCAAGCCTCCCAACGCATCAGCCATGAGTAACGACCCGGACGACCGGCCGGACGCCGGCGAAGACGAACCAGGGGCCGACGACGACCAGGCGGCCGACGACGACGAGCGCGCCGGGCGGCTCGAGGAGAAGGAACAGCGTCTCGACGAGCGCGAGGACCGCCTCGACCGCCGAGAACAGGAGCTCGAGGAGCGCGAGCAGGAGCTGCTCGACCGCCGCGAGGACACCGTCGACGAGCGCGAGGACATCGAGGAGCGCGAGGGGGAGCTCCAGAACCGCGAGGCGGCCCTGGACGACCGCGAGTCGGCCATCGAGGAGCGCGAGCGCGCCCTCGACGAGCGCGAGGCCGAGCTCGACCGGAAGGCCCAGACCCTCAACGAGTACGTGGGCGACCAGCTCGACGACGCCGAGGACCGCATCGCCTCGACCGTCCGCGACGCCGTCGAGGACGCCATGGCCGGCGTGGACGTGGGCGACTCCGGCGGCCGGTTCGGCGCCATCGGCGCCACGCTACTGGCGCTGGTCGGCATCACGCTCGTCGTGGGCGGCGTGGTCAACGTCTTCGCGATGCAGACCGACATCCCGCAGCTCATCGAGAGCAACTTCGGCAACCAGACCGCGAGCGCGGTGCTGGTGTTCTGCGGGCTGGCGGCCAACCTGGCGGCGGCTGCCGGGCGGCCGTAGGGTCGGTCCCGTCGGTCGCGGCGTCTCACGGGCGACGCCCGTCGCTGTCGCGGGTGGCGAGCGCAGTGCCGGGAGCGTCCTCCGGGAGACGGACCCGTGCGACCGAACGCTTCGACGACCGCATCCTCCCGGCCACGGACGCCAGCCCACCACGTATCGTGGCGTTGATACCCCAGCCACGCCACCGCCGGGTGTGCAGCGACGCGACCTGCTGGCGACGCTTGCCGGCTTCGGCGTCGCCGCCGGCGTGCTCGCGGTGCTGGCCACGCTGGTCGGCGCCGGCGACGTCCTGGACGCGCTGGGACGGGCCCACGTCGGGCTGGCGGCGCTGGTGGCCGGCGCCATCCTCGCCTGGATCGTGCTCTGGGGGGCCAGCCTCCGGGCGGTGCTGGCGGCGGGCGGCAGCCACGTCTCGCCGACCGACGCGGTGCTGGTCAACGCCGGCGCCGCCTTCGCCAACCACGTGACGCCGTTCGGCCAGGCCGGCGGCGAGCCCGTGGCGGCGTGGCTGCTGTCGGACGTCTCCGACGCCTCCTTCGAGCGGTCGCTGGCGGCCATCACCAGCTTCGACGTCCTCAACGTCGTCCCCTCGCTCACGCTGGCGGTCGTGGGGCTGGGCTACTACTCGGCGGTCACCGTGCTGGGTGCCCGGCTGCGGTCGCTGGCCCTGGCCGTCGCCGTCGCCGCCGTCGCGCTGCCGGTCGCGGGCGTGCTGGCCTGGGTGTACCGCGACCGGCTGGAGGCGGTGGCCGTGCGGGTCATCACCCCCGCCGTCCGCGTCGGCGGGCGGGTGCTGCCCCGCGCCGCGCCGCCGGCCCGGGCCGTGGTCGCCGACCGGGTCGGGCGGTTCGTCGCCGGCATCGAGTCCGTCGCGGGCGACCGCCGGCGGCTGGCGACCGCGCTGCTGTTGTCGACCGCCGGCTGGGTGGTCCAGGCGGTGGGACTGTGGGTGGCGCTCCGGGCGGTCGGCGCGACCGGCGTCCCCGTCTACGTCCCGCTGTTCGTGGTGCCGCTGGGGACCGTCGCGAGCGCGATGCCGACGCCCGGCGGGCTCGGCGGCATCGAGACCGTCCAGGTCGCGCTGCTGGCGGCGACCACGACCGTCGCCGGCGCCACGCTGACGGCGGCGGTGCTGCTGTTCAGCGTCGGCGGGTTCTTCCTGACGACCGCCGTCGGCGCCGGCGCGGTGGTGGTCATCCGGATCCGCCACGGCGACGACGGCGCCGACCGGCCTCAGCGGTAGCCCAGCGTCTCCAGGCGGTCCCGGACGTCCAGGCGCTCGCCCTCGCCGAGCCGGCGGTCGGGGAACTCCCGCCGGAGGGCGGCGGCCCGGTCGGCGTCTTCGACCGGCTCGAGCTCCAGCGGGTCGGCGACGAGGTCGTACAGCTCCGGCGCCCAGTCCCGGTCGGGGTACTCGACGTACTTCCAGCCGTCGGCCCGGACCGCCCGGGCCCAGTTGCGCCGGCGGTGCAGCGAGGCGCCGCAGGCCCGGACGTACGCCGGGCGGTCGGCCACCTCGCCCGGCGGCAGCAGGCTAGCGCCGTCCAGCGCCGCGTCGTCGTACCCGATGCCGGCGGCCGCCAGCAGCGTCGGCAGCACGTCGACCTGCCGGGTGGCGGCGTCGACCGTCGCCGCGTCGACCCCCGGCCCCGCGAGCACGAACGGGACGTTGGTCACGAAGTCGAACACGTTCTCGCCGTGGCCGTTCTCGA
>CAYWNQ010000260.1:0-2524 GCA_964459695.1 uncultured Halobacteriales archaeon
CGACCCGGCCCCGGCGACGCAAGCACGCGACCGAAGGGAGCGCGCGCAGCGAGCCGCGGACGGTCGAGCGGGCGGGGGCTTTCCGGCGGTATCCTAGGGTCAAGCACGAAGTGCGGTTTGCGGGACGGTCGAGCGGGCGGGAACTTTCCTGCGGTGGTCGTGGTGAGATGGGCACTGGGCCTTCTAGGCGGGCGTCCGATCTGTCATTCGCTAATCTGAACAACGCCCCCTCCAAGAACGACGGCAGCACGAGACGGCCGAGTCCCGAGACGTCCTCGCCCGCCCCTCACCCGAACGCGCCGAGACTGGACTGGCGGTCCCGCTCGGAGGCGCCGGCCTCGAGCTCGTATCCCAGCAGGTCGCGCATGTCGACGGCGTAGGGGGTGCTCGCCCGCTCGAGCACGAGGAGCCGGCCCTTCGTCCCCCGGACGCGCCCGGTCGCGACCGTCTCGGGCACCGGCGAGCCCCCGACGTCGAGGTCGTGGTCGTGGTCGAAGGTGTCGAGGACGTCGAAGCCGGCGAGCGCCCGCTCCCAGGCGGCCTCGTCGACCGGGCGGCCGAGGCCCGCCACCTTCGTCGCCGCCCGCACGCGGTCGGGGAACTCGGCCGCCAGGTCGGCCTCGATCTCGCGGGCGATGCGCCCGTTGGCGACGGTCCGGAGGTGGGCCCCGCGGTCGGCGCCCTGCTCGCGGAGCCGGTCGACGAGGCGCTCGCGGCGGGTGACGCCGACCTTGTGGACGTCGGGCGCGAACGCCGCGAGGTAGACCGCGTGCTCCTGGTGGCAGTCCATCTCGTCCTTCAGACAGGTCCCCGTGCACCGGGCACAGACCCAGGTGGTGTCGTGGGCCTCGCAGTACGGTGCCGTGGGCCGGTCGCAGGCGCGGTGGCGGTCGCCGTCCAGCGCGCCGGCACACCGGCGCCGGCCGAGGGTGTATCGCAGTTCGGCGCCGCGCTCGAGGGGCTCGCGCCGGAGGTCGCCGTCGCTGGCGACCAGGAGGGCGGGCTCGAGCCTGTCGTAGCCGACGACCTGCACGTGACCGGCTACGCCGCGCCGGCCCAAAGGCGTGCCGCCCGGCGCGCCCGCGGCCGTCGGGGGGCCGGCGTCGCCGTGGCGTGGCCACCGTTGTCGCGTAGAACTCAGTCGGCGTACTCCGGGGCGTGCTCGGGCACCAGCTCCCGGGCCGCCCGCCGGACGGCGTCGTCGCTGGAGCCCGAGGGCTCCCACCCCAGCGCCGACAGCTTCTCGATGGAGAGGCGCATCCGGGGCACGTCGCCGGTCCAGCCGCGGTCGCCGCCGGTGAACTCGTAGATGGGGTCGACGCCCATCGCCTCGGCGACGACGTCGGCGATGGTGGTGACCGACGTGGTGGTCCGGGTGCCGAGGTTGAACGTGTTGACGGGGTCGTCGGTCCGCTCGACGACGTGGCACATCGCGTCGACGCAGTCCTCGACGTGGAGGTAGGACTTCTCCTGGCGGCCGTCGCCCAGTATCTCCAGCGTCGAGGGGTCCGCCGCCAGCTTGGCGATGAAGTCCGGGATGACGGCGCCTTGCTGGAGCCGGGGACCGACCACGTTCGCGAACCGGAAGGTCCAGACCGTGAAGTCGTGGCTGTGGCCGAACACCGACAGCAGCGACTCCTCGGCGAGCTTCGAGGCGCCGTAGGGGCTGATGGGCTCCAGCGGGGCGTAGTCCTCCGGCGTGGGCCGCGGTGCCTCGCCGTACACCGTCGAGGAGGAGGTGAAGGCGATGGCGTCGACGCCCACCGCGTCCATCCGGGCCAGCAGGTTCTCCGTGATGGCGTTGTTGAGCCGGAACTGCTCGACGTCGCCGCCCTGGATGGTCCGGTCAGCGGCGAGGTGGAAGACCACGTCGGCCCGCTCGTCGACGGCCTCGGCGACCACGTCGGGGTCGCTCAGGTCGCCGACCACGAGTTCGACGGCCTCGGGCACCCACTCGCGGCGGCCGTTGGAGAACCGGTCGACGACCACGACCTCGTTGTCGGGGACGAGGCGCTCGACGAGGTGCGAGCCGACGAAGCCGCCACCGCCGGCGACCACGACGCGCTTGCCCGTGAGGTCCATGCCGGGCGGTCCGGCGCCGCCGACAAGTCGGTTCCGGTCGGGGGACGGGACGGTTCTCGCGACCAGCTGGGAGACGCTCATCGTGGCGCCGCCCTCGCCACCCGCTGGACCGCAGGTTGCGCTCGACCGCGACCGCCAACAGCCACTCTGCCTGTGCCGACCGTACCGCCGCAACGTCCCGACGGGTTCGGCCCAGGACGCTCACCGCCCGCTTCGCTCTGCCGGCGTGCGGAGCGAGCCGTGAGAGCTGCAAGGAGTCCAGCGCCTCGGGGCGTTCCGGCGGTACCCCGGGGGATCAAGCACGAGTGGCGGAGTGCGTGGCAGTCAAGCGGTTGTCGGGGCCGAGAGAGCCGGGCGCGTCGGTCGGTCCCCCTGGAAAGTGAACCTCTCCACCTCAGGACTCGTTCCGATCGGGCATCCCGCCGCGCTCCTTCACCCGGAG
>CAYWNQ010000261.1:0-2486 GCA_964459695.1 uncultured Halobacteriales archaeon
GGTAGACGGTCTCGCCGTCGACCTCGACCTCGGTGTCGCCGTGGACGGTCGTCCGCCGGGGCGCCCGCTCGCCCAGGAAGTTCTCGATGACGACCTGTTCGCCCTCGGCGCGCACCTGCATCGGGAAGTGGGCGTAGAGCGCTTTCATCTCGTACTCCCACCCCTCGGTGACGCCGTGGAGCATGTTCTCGACGTGGCTCTCGAAGGTGCCCAGCGTCGCCGCCGTCTTCGCGTCGTCCCCGTCGGACTCGATGACGACGGCGTCAGCGTCGACGCGAACGTCGACGTCGGGGTACCAGAGCCGGCGCTCGACGCGGCCGTTCGGCCCGGAAACGGACAGCACGAGGCCCTCGACCGCGGCCGTCACGTCCTCGGGGAGTTCGATTTCGGTTCGTGGCATTTGTCTGGTCTCAGTCTAGTACACGTAGGCGACGAGCTGGCCGCCGACGCCCTCCTTCCTGGCCTCCACGTGGCTCATCACGCCGCGGCTCGTGGTCACGACGAGCGCGCCGTAGTTCTGGGCCGGGAGGAACCGCTTCTCCCAGTCCTCGAACCCGTCGCCCCCGACCGCGTACCGCGGCTTGATGGAGCCACAGGCGTTGATGGCGCCGCGCAGCTCGACCTGGAACTCGCCCGCCTTTCCGTCCTCGACGTACTCGAACCCGTCGATGTAGCCGCGGGCCTCGAACACCTCCAGGACGCTCCGGACGAGGTTCGAGGCGGGCGATACCGTGTGCCGCAGGTGGCCCACGCGCTCGGCGTTGTCGATGCCCGACAGCGCGTCGCTCAGTGTGTCGTTCCCTGTCATGGTCAGCTGTACTTCTTGAAGCCCATCTCGCGGGCTATCTCGCGGAAGCACTGGCGGCAGAGCCAGATGTCGTACTTGCCGACGAGCCCCTGCTCGCGGCCACAGCGCCGACATTCGTGGTGCTGCCCGGTGGCCGTCCGGGCCTCCTCGCCCTCGTGTTCCGATTCGCTCATCACTGCACCTCCACGTCGAACTCGGCCTCCAGGAACGCGATCGCGTCCTCGACCGTCAGCCGGTGCTTGCTCGGAATCGAGCGCGGGGCCCGGTCCCGCCGGGTGACGCGGGCGCCGGGGCGCACGAGCGTCACCGTCACGTCGAGCCCGAAGATGCCGACCGACGGGTCGTACTCCTGGCTCGGGAAGTCGGTGTGCTCGGCGACCCCGAAGCTCACGTTCCCGGTGTCGTCGAACTGGCTCCGGGAGATCTCTGCGAGTGGGAGCGCCGTCTCGAGGAAGTCGCGGGCGTCCTCGTGGCGGAGGGTGACCTTCGCCCCGATGGGCTCGCCCTCGCGGATGCCGAACTCGGGCACGGTCTCCCGCGCCTGCGTCCGGACGCTCTGCTGGCCGGTCACCTCCTCCAGGATGGCCTCGGCGCGCTGGAGCTCCTCGCCCCCGCGGCCGACGCCCATGTGCACGACGACCTTCTCGATGCGCGGCTCGCGCATCTCGTGGAACTCGGCCTCCGATTCCGACATCAGGCCTCACCCCCCGTGAACTTCTCGTCGATGACGACGACGTAGGCCTCGACCGTCTCGAAGCCACCGTCGTCCGTCTCGACGCGGACGGTGTTCGGCCCGCTGCCGGGCGTGACCGAGATCTCCTCGATCGTCCCGATCTCGCCGGCGTGCTGGCCGTCGACGGCGGTCACGAGCGCGCCCTCCTCGTAGGGGAAGTGGGCGACGATCTCCCGATCCTCGTTACCGACGACGATCGAGTCGCCGCTCGCGTAGTCGGCGGCGTCCTCGACCAGGAGCGTCGACCCGTCGTGGAGGGCGAG
Organism: uncultured Halobacteriales archaeon; assembly: GCA_964459695.1. GTDB lineage: Archaea > Halobacteriota > Halobacteria > Halobacteriales > Haloarculaceae > CAYWNQ01. Next base: position 1,805 of record CAYWNQ010000261.1, read on the forward strand.
CTGGGTCTCCCCGCCCGGCACCTGGGTCTTGCCCACGATCTTGCCGAGCTTGCTGTCGGCGGCGTCCGCCTCGATGGGCGTCAGCGCCAGCCGGCCGCCCTCGTCGGGGAAGACCCGGTAGTACTCCTCGCGCTCGGCGAACGCCAGGATGTCGAACATCCCGATCGGCCGTCGCGGGTCGGAGACCGGCTTGCCGTTCACCCGCACGTAGTCGTGGCTCAGGGCGTAGTCGGCCTCCTTGGCCGACTCGACGTAGCCCAGCACGTCCCGGAGGATGACCAGCAAGGGGACCCCCGACTCGCCGTGGGGGCCCGCTCCGGCCTTCACCGTGAATACCTCGGTCTTCCGCTCGACCGGCCAGGACGTCGGCGCCGAGAGGCGCTTCTGGTGTCGGGTCACGTCTCGCCCTCCAGGCGCTCCTCGCGCCGATCGTCGTCCAGTTCGAGGGCCGTCACTCGGAGGTTCGAGGCGTCCAGCGAACGAGGGATCTCCTCGCCGTCGGCCGCCTCGACCGTGACGTCCTCGACGGTGACCGTGGCGTCCTTCAGGTCGACGCCCAGCACCTCGCCCTCCTCGCCGGCGTGGTCGCCGCGGAGCACCTCGACGGTGTCGCCGGCGGCCACGCGCACGTTCCGGCGGCCGTGCTCCTCGCGGAGGTCGGCCGAGAGGGTGGAGCGCACCT
>CAYWNQ010000262.1:0-2486 GCA_964459695.1 uncultured Halobacteriales archaeon
ACCAAAGGGAGCGAGCGCAGCGAGCCGCGGACGGTCGAGCGGGCGGGGGCTTTCCTGCGGAATCCTAGGTTCAAGCACGAGAAGCGGTCGGCGGGGCGGGGGAATCACTCGGGAATCCTAGCGGTCGAGCGGGCGGGGGCTTTCCGGCGGAATCCTAGGTTCAAGCACGAATTGTGGGCTTCGGTGGCGGGGGAAGCACTAGGGAATCCTAGCGGTCGAGCGGGCGGGGGCTTTCGGGCGGTACGATCGGGTCAAGCACGAGTGACGGTCTGCGTGACGGTCCATCGGCTGCTGGCTATCGAACTGACAGTCTCCTGGTGTGCCCGAGTTCCACTCGTCCCGCTCCTCAGTCCACGGACACCGAGACCGTCTGCCCCTCACGGGCCATCCGCACGTCGCCGTCGAACGACTCCCGGACGCTGGCGACCATCTCGTCGTGCTTGCCGTCGGTGTGGGGGTAGAGGTGGCTCAGATACACCCGCCCGACGTTCCGGCCCTGGAGGACCGCTCCGAGCTGGGACGGCGTGGGGTGGTTCGAGACGTCGACCTCGTCGGGGAACGAGCAGTCGTGGACCAGCAGCGCCGAGCCCTCGGCCAGGTCGGCGACGTCCTCGATGGCCTCGGTGTCGCCGGAGAACGTCACCGCCGGGGCGTCCTCGTGGCCGGCGGGGCTGAACCGGTAGGCCAGGCAGTACATGGAGTGGACCGTCTCGACGGCGCGGACGTCGTAGCCCGCGATGGAGAACGAGCCGGGCCCGACCTCCCTGACCGAGATGTCGATGCGGTCCTGCATGTAGTCGTGGACGTCGAGCAGGCCGTCGAGCAGGTCGCGGGTGCCCGGTGGGCCGGCCAGCGTGAGCGACTCGGCGCCGGCGAGCCACCGGGCCTTCAGCAGCACCATCAGGTCGCTGACGTGGTCGAGGTGGTGGTGGGTGAGCAGCACCGTCCCGGCGCCCTCGTAGCCCACGTCGGTCCGGGCCAGCGCGTGGAGGGCGCCGCTGCCGCAGTCGACCAGCAGCGGCTCGGCGCCGTCGGCCTCGAGCAGGAGGCCGGTCTGGAACCGGTCGCCGGTCGGCATCGCGCTGCCGGTGCCGAGGAAGGTGAGGTCCATGGCCGGCGGAACGGCGCCGCGAGGCTAAGTCGTTGTGCCGGGCAGCCGCCGGGGAGCGGTGGCGCGCTCGTCCATCCACTTCCACCCCGGTTCCGGACGCCTTAACCGCACCCGCCCGTCACGGCCGACCAGAGGATGGACGCCGAGCGCACGGCCCGGGAGCTGCTCGCGCGCCACGCCGGCGACGCCGGGTTCGACCCGGCGACCGTTCCGGTCGACGACGCCGACGTGCTCGCGCGACTCGCCCCGCCGGTCCGGGAGTGGTGGGTCGAGCAGTTCGGCGGGTTCGTGCCCGAGAACGGGGGCCTGTTTACGCCGCCCCAGAAGGAGGCCATCCCCCACATCGACGAGGCGCGCAACGCGCTGGTCTGTGCGCCCACCGGCTCGGGCAAGACCCTCTCGGCGTTCACGGCCATCATCGACGACCTGTTCCGCCGGGCCCGGGACGCGCCCGACGGCTTGGACAACGCGGTCCACTGCCTGTACGTCTCGCCGCTGCGGTCGCTGGCCAACGACATCCACCGGAACCTCGAGCGACCGCTCTCGGGGATCGCCGCGCGCGCCGACGGCGACCCCGAGGTGCGCCACGCCATCCGCCACGGCGACACCGACGACCGGGCGCGCCAGCGGATGCTCGAGGAGACGCCCCACATCCTGAACACGACGCCCGAGACGCTGGCCATCCTGCTCAACAGCCCGAAGTTCCGCGAGAAGCTCCGGGCCGTCGAGTACGTCGTCGTCGACGAGATCCACGCGCTGGCCGACGACAAGCGCGGCACCCACCTGTCGGTGAGTCTCGAGCGCCTCGAGCGGCTGGCCGACGGCTCGCCGACCCGCATCGGCTGCTCGGCGACCGTCGAGCCGCTGGACGAGGTGGCCGAGTTCCTCGTCGGCTTCGAACCCGACGGTGAGGGGCCTGCGACGGGCACCGGGCCGGGCGACCGGACGCCGCGGGACTACGAGCTCGTCGACGCCCGGTTCGTGAGGGAGCTCGACGTCAGGCTGCACTGTCCCACCGACGACCTGATCGACACGCCCCGGGAGGTGGTCACCGACCGGTTCTACGACCAGCTCGACGACTGGATCGACGGGGCGACCAACGCGCTGGTGTTCACGAACACGCGGTCGGGCGCCGAGCGGGTGCTCCACGAGCTCCGGGAGCGCCACGGCTACGACGCCGAGGACTCGGCCTGCCACCACGGGTCGCTGTCCAAGGACCGCCGGCAGGCCGTCGAGGCGCAGCTCAAGGCCGGCGACGTCGACGTGGTGACGACCTCCACGTCGCTGGAGCTGGGCATCGACATGCCCCACGTCGACCTCGTGGTCCAGGTCGGCTCCCCGAAGTCGGTCGCGGCGCTGCTCCAGCGCGTGGGCC
>CAYWNQ010000263.1:0-2475 GCA_964459695.1 uncultured Halobacteriales archaeon
CGCGAGACCGGCGCGTCGGTGACCCGTGACGCTGCCGGGAACGTCATCGCCCGCCGGGGGACCGGCGAGTCGGTCGCACTCGTCGGCCACCACGACGTCGTCCCGCCCGACGCGGACCAGGTCGAGGGCGACGCCTACGTCGTCCGCGACGCCGACGGCCGGCTCTTCGGCCGCGGGGCGGCGGACATGAAGGGGGCGGTGGCAGCGGCCATGGTGGCCTTCCGCGACGCCGACCCGGCCGGCGAGCTCGTCTTCGCGTCCTTCGTCGGCGAGGAGGTCGGCGGGACCGGCGCCCGGGCGGCCATCGACGAGGGCTTCGCGCCGGACTACGCGGTGGTGGCGGAGGGCTCGACGAACTACTCCGGACCGGGCGTCACGGACGTCGTCGTCGCCCACAAGGGCCGCCGAGGGAGCACGATCACGGCGCGGGGCGCCGCCAGCCACGCCAGCCTCCCCGACGAGGGGATCAACGCGATCTATCGGGCCTGCGAGGCGGTCGAGGTCGTGCGTGACATCGCCTTCCCCGCCGTCGAGGTCCTCGGCGAACCGGTCGAGGGGAGCCTCGCCGTCACGCAAATCGAGGGCGGCGAGGCGTGGAACGTCATCCCGGACGCGTGTACGGTCACGATCGACGAGCGGACGGTCCCCGGCGAGCGGGCGCCGCTCGACCGGGTGGAGGCCATTGATGGCGTCGAGTGGGCGGTGGACCAGGATCTCCCGCCCATGGCGTGTGACGACGACGCGTTCGCGGCGGCCGTGCTGACGGCGGCGGCGGGTGCCGTCGACGCCGAGGCACGGGGCGAAACCGGCCGCGCTCGGGCGCCACAGCTGGTCAGCAAGCCCCACGCCACGGACGCGGGCTGGTTGGCCCAGGCAGGGGTGACGTGCGTCGTCTGCGGCCCCGCCGAGCGCGGCGAGGCCCACACGGCCACCGAGAGCGTCGATCTGACGGTGCTGGAACGATGTGCGGGGATTTACCGCCGCCTGGCCGAACGGTGGCCGACCACCTGAGGCGCTGCCCCCGGGACCCGGCGACCGACGACCTTTCGGGGTCCTTATTTGCCCGGCCGCGCCGGACTCCCGTATGACGACTGACGCGGCCGCCGAGTCGGGGCCCGACGCCTACCGCGAACTGCTCGACCACTACGGCCGCTACGCCGCACTGGGATCGGCCCAGGGGGTGCTCTCCTGGGACCAGCAGACGATGATGCCGCCGGGGGGCACGCCCGCGCGATCGCGTCAGCGGTCGGCCCTGTCCGGGCTGAGCCACGACCTCATCACCGACGAGGCCGTGGCCGACTGGCTGGCGGCGCTGGAGGGGGCCGACCTCACCGGCGAACAGGCCGCCGCGGTGCGAGAGATCCGCCGGGAGCACGAGCGGGCCGCGGCGGTTCCTCGCGAGCTCGTCGAGACCCTCTCGGAGCGGACGACCGAGGCCCTGTCGGTGTGGGAGGAGGCCCGCGAGGAGGACGACTTCGGCGCCTTCGCCCCGGTCCTCGAGGAGCTGGTCGAGCTCCGCCGTGAGTACGCGGCCCACATCGACCCGGACCGGGATCCGTACGCGGTGCTGTTCGAGGACTACGAGCCGTACCTCTCGATCGAGACGGCCGACCGGGTGCTCGGCCGCCTCCGCGACGAACTGGTGCCGTTGGTGGACGCGGTCGCCGAGAGCGGCGTCACCGTCGAGTCCCCGTTCGCGGGCGGGACCTACCCGGCCGACGCCCAGGAGGCCCTCAGCCGCGACGTGCTCGACCGGCTCGGGTACGACTGGGACCGCGGCCGACTCGACACCTCGACGCATCCGTTCACCTCGGGGAACCAGTTCGACTCGCGCATCACGACGCGGTTCGACGAGTCCGACCCGCTCGGCGCCCTGCTCTCGACCATCCACGAGTTCGGCCACGCGAACTACAACCTCGGGCTCCCCCAGGACGCCTTCGGGACCCCGCTCGGGGACGCCCGGGATCTGACGGTCCACGAATCCCAGTCGCGGTTCTGGGAGAACCACGTCGGCCGCTCCGCGCCGTTCTGGGCGTCTATCGTGCCGTTGGTTCGGGACCACTTCGACGGCCTCGACGACGTGCCCGACGACGCCTTCTACCGCGCCGTGAACGAGGTCTACGACGACAACCTCATCCGGGTGGAAGCCGACGAGCTGACCTACCACCTGCACATCGTCCTCCGGTACGAGATCGAACGCGACCTCGTCCGAGGCGACCTCGATGTCGCCGACGTCCCCCAGGTCTGGAACGACAAGATGGACGCGTATCTCGGCCTCCGGCCGGAGACCGACGCCGAGGGCTGCCTGCAGGACATCCACTGGAGCCACGCCAACTTCGGCTACTTCCCGACCTACTCGCTCGGGAGCGTCCTCGCTGCCCAGCTCGACCACCACCTTAGGGTCGACGTGGGCGATGTCGACGGGCTCGTTCGGGCGGGGGACCTGGCGCCGATCAACGAGTGGCTCCGCGAGCG
>CAYWNQ010000264.1:0-2411 GCA_964459695.1 uncultured Halobacteriales archaeon
CCGTGCGCTGCGACGGCGACCTGGCGGTCGACGACCACCACACCGTCGAGGACGTGGCCATCACGCTCGGTCGGGCGCTGGACGAGGCGCTCGACGAGCGCCGCGGCATCCGACGGTTCGCCGACCGGCGGGTGCCGATGGACGAGTCGCTGGCGTCGGTCGTGGTCGACGTCTCCGGGCGGCCCTACTTCGCGTTCGAGGGCGGGTTCTCCCAGGCGACAGTCGGCGAGTTCACCAGCGCCATGGCGCGGCACTTCTGTCGGTCGCTGTCGACCAACGCGGGGCTGACGCTGCACGCGTCGGTCGAGGGCGAGAACGCCCACCACGAGGTCGAGGCGCTGTTCAAGGCGCTGGCGCGGGCGCTGGACGACGCGACCAGGCTCGACGAGCGCCGCGGCGGCGAGCCGCCGAGCACGAAGGGCGAGCTGTAGGCCGTCGCCGGCACGGGGCCGGCCTCAGGCGACCTCGTCGAGGTCGACGAAGGCGCCGTCGTCCGCCGAGATCCACCGGGCCATCACCTCGTCGTCGGTACGGGTGACCGCCGGCGCGATGGTGCAGACCGTGCCGTCCGCACCCTCGTCGACGATTGCGACCAGCTCCGCGTCGCCGTGCACCTGGCCCGCCTCACCACCGACGTCCCGGTCGGTCACCGACATGCTCGCGGCTACGGGGACGTCGACCTTATACACCACCCGGCGTTCCCGGATTTCGAGAACGCGCGGCGGAAACGATTAGGGGGGACGCGCCGGAGACCGTGGCGAGGGATGTTCGACGAGATCATGCGGAAGTTCGAGGACAGCCCGTCCCAGCAGGCGGTCATCCGCCTGCTGCTGGAGCGGGGGTTCTCCGTCAACGACGAGGGGCGGGTGGTCTCGGGGGGCATCGAGATCCCCGACACCGGCATCGCCCGCGAGATCGGGGTGGACCGCCGGGTGGTCGACGCCACCACCGACGCCGTCCTGGCCGACGACGAGCTGCGGCGCATCTTCCAGAACATCTCGGCCATCCCGTCGCTGATGGACCTCGCGCCCGTGCTCGACCTCACCGTCCTCACCGTCCGGGTCACCGACGCCGACGAGCCCGGCATCGTGCGCGACGTGGCCGGCCTCGTCGCCGACCGGGGCATCTCCATCCGCCAGATCATCAGCGAGGACCCGGAGTTCACCGACGAGCCCTGCCTCTACGTCGTGGTCGGCGAGGAGCTGCCGGGCGACCTCCTCACCGCGATCCGGGACCTCGAGGCCGTCCGCAAGATCGAGATCGAGTGACCGTGGCCGACGGCGACGCCTTCCGGACGGTCGCCGGTCGGGGCCGGGCCGCGTTCACCGTCTCGGGCTCGGAGTTCGTGGGACTCGTCGCGCCCGCCGAGGGAGCCGAGGCGGCGGAGGCGTTCGTCGAGGCGGTCCGCGCGGACCACCCCGACGCGACCCACGTGGTGCCGGCCTACCGGGTCCGGGCGGACCCGTTCCGGGCCTACCAGCACGACGACGGCGAGCCGTCGGGCAGCGCCGGGAAGCCGGCACTGGGGGTGCTCGAGGGCGAGGACATCGAGAACGTCGTGGCCGCCGTGGTGCGGTACTTCGGGGGCACCGAGCTGGGCGTCGGCGGTCTCGTCCGGGCCTACTCGCGGGCGGTGTCCGCCGCCGTCGCGGACGCCGGCGTGGTCGAGCGCCGCCCCCACGAGACGATGCACCTGGAGGTCGCCTACGACGACTCGGGGACGGTGCGGGGGATACTGGAGTCCGCCGGCGTCGACTTCGAGGCCGACTACGCCGCGACCGTCACCTTCGCGGTCGCGGTGCCCGTCGAGGAGGCCGACGCGCTGGCCGACCGGCTCCGGAGCGCGACGAGCGGCCGGGTCGACGTCGAGCAGCGCGGGGCGGAATAACCGCCCGAGGGCGGCGTGTCAGACGGCTGTCGTGCGCCCGTTCCGGTGGAGGACGGCCCCCGGCGCCGTCCGTCGATTCCACAGGTGAAGCCAGGGGGTTGGCTCACGTGGTCCCGAACGCCCGGTCGCCGGCGTCGCCCAGCCCGGGGACGATGAACCCGTCGTCGTCCAGGCGCTCGTCGATGCTGACGGTGAGGACGTCCGCGGCGGGCATCTCGGCCTCGACCCGGACCAGCCCCGGCGGCGCCGACACCGCCGACAGCACGAGCAGCCGCTCGGGGTCGCCCTCCTCGAGCACGCGCTCGAGCACGGCGACCATCGTCGAGCCGGTGGCGAGCATCGGGTCGGCCACGATGACTGTGTCGTCGGGCGAGATGTCCGGCAGCTTCACGTAGTCGATGCTGATGGGGAACCGGCCCGCCTCGTCCATCCCCACGGCCTCGTCCCGCCCGGCGGAGATGACGCCCTGCCGGGCGGCGGGGAACGCCTTCAGCAGGCCCTCGACGAACGGCGTCGCCGCCCG
>CAYWNQ010000265.1:0-2402 GCA_964459695.1 uncultured Halobacteriales archaeon
ACTTCCGGTTCGGCCTGTTCGAGTTCAAGTTCAACCCGGAGAACTTCGCCGAGGGGTGGCGCGACGCGATGGAGCACATCCGGGAGTCGCCCAACACGCTGCTGTACTTCCTCTCGGACGGCGAGTACCAGTGGAAGGCGGTGATGATGTTCACCAGCAGCGCCGCCGAGTCGAAGTGGATCCACGAGTTCTACAAGGCCCACGGCGCCGTCGTGGACAACATCCGCAACTCCGTGGTCCACAACGTCCTGAAGTTCCGGACCGACCCGGAGATGCTCGGCAGCCTCGACGAGACCGACGGGGGCTGAGCTCGCCGGGGACCTACGCCAGCGCGCTGCCGGCCCGGATGACGGCCCGCTCGCCGAAGCTGGGTCCGACGAACTGGACGCCGACGGGGCCCTCGTCGGTCTCGCCGGCGGGAACCGAGATGGCGGGCAGGTCGGCCAGGTTGACGGGCACCGTGTTGGCGTCGGCGAGGTACATCTGGAGGGGGTCCGACAGGCTCTCGCCCAGCTCGAACGGCGCCACCGGCATCGTCGGCGAGGCCAGCACGTCGGCGTGCGAAAGCGCCTCGTCGAAGTCCCGCTTGACCAACTCGCGGACGTCCTGGGCCTTCGCGTAGTACTGGTCGTGGTAGCCCGCCGACAGCGCGTAGGTGCCCAGCAGGACGCGTCGCTTGACCTCCTCGCCGAAGCCGACCTCCCGGACCTGCGCGAACGCCTCGTTCCAGTCCCCGTCGGCGTCGACGTCGGGGCCGTACCGGACGCCGTCGAACCGCGCCAGGTTCGAGGAGGCTTCGGACATCGCGATGACGTAGTACGCCTCCACGGCGTGCTCGACGCTCGGCAGGTCCACCTCGTGGGTGCTGGCGCCGGCGGCCTCGAGGTCGTCCATGGCGGCCCGGAACCGCTCGACGACCCCGTCGTCGGCGCCCTCGACGAGCTCGGTCGGGACGCCGACGGTCATCCCCTCGACATCGCCGTCGGCGGCGTCGGCGTAGCCCGCCGTGTCGGCGGGCGCCTCGCGGGTCGTGGCGTCGCGGTCGTCGGGGCCGGCGACGACCTCCAGCAGCTCGGCGGCCGCCTCGACGGTGGGCGCGATGGGCCCGATCTGCTCCAGCGAGTTGGCGTAGGGCACCAGGCCGTATCGGGAGACCAGGCCGTAGGTGGGCTTGATGCCGACGACGCCGCAGAACGCCGCCGGACACCGGATGGAGCCGCCGGTGTCGCTGCCCAGGGCGAGGTCTGTCTCGCCCGCCGCCACCGCCGCCGCCGAGCCCCCGGAGGAGCCGCCGGGCACCCGCCCGGGTGCCGCCGGGTTCTCCGTCGGCCCGAAGTGGGAGGTCTCCGTCGTCGTGCCCATCCCGAACTCGTCCATGTTGGTCTTGCCCGGGATGGTCGCACCCGCCGCCGACACGCGCTCGACGACCGTGGCGTCGTACGGCGGGACGTACTCCGCGAGCATCCGCGAGCCGCAGGTGGTCCGGACGCCGTCGGTGGAGATGTTGTCCTTGACGGCCACCGTCCGGCCGTCGAGTGCGCCCGAGCCGGTGGGGTCGATGGACTCCTCGGTGACGAAGGCGTTGAGCCCCATCGTCAGGAGACCCGCGGGCCCCTGAAGTAGCCGTCCTCGGTCTCGGGGGCGTTGGCGAGCGCCTCGGCCTGGTCGAGCCCCTCGCGCTCCTCGTCCGGGCGGAACACGTTGACGAGGTCCGGTTCGGCCTCGACCGCCCGCACCTCGTCCAGCGCCTCGAAGGCAGCGAGGATCTCCCCGAACTGCTCGCTGAACCGCTCGACCTCCTCGTCGTCGAGGTCGACCCGCGCCAGTTCGGCCACGTGGCGGACCTCCTCGGCGTCGACGGCGTCGCTCATGTTCGCGGGCACCTGCCGGGCGCCATTGAGGGTTTCGGTGCGTCGGCGTTGTCGGTGGGTCCGTGGCGGGTGGCCGGGTCGGCGGTCGTCGGACGTGTCTGCCAGCACCGCGGGGGACACTCCGCGACCGCCCCGATTGCGGACCTGTCTGGCGGTGTCGGCGGCGCAGAATTTAAGTTGTCGCGCCGACAACGAAACTCTACAGCGTTCTGTCCGTCCCCGCCCAGGCCCCCTGAAATCCAATGTCCGACACCAACCTCAGGAACGACCAGCGCGACGAGGCGACCGAGGAGGAGTCCGAGCAGCGGGCCCGCGAGGAGCAGGTCTGCCCGGAGTGTGGCGGTCGCCTCGCGGCCGACGACGAGCGCGGCGAGACCGTCTGTGCCGACTGCGGCCTCGTCGTCGAGGAGGACGAGATCGACCGCGGTCCCGAGTGGCGGGCGTTCGACGCCGCCGAGAAGGACGAGAAGTCCCGGGTGGGCGCACCCACCACGAACATGATGCACGACAAGGGGCTGTCGACCAACATCG
>CAYWNQ010000266.1:0-2386 GCA_964459695.1 uncultured Halobacteriales archaeon
AGTGCATCCCTTCCTCGCCCAGTTCGGGGTTGGCCTCGTAGAACTCGACGAGGTTGTCGGCGTAGTCCTCGAAGGCGGGGCACTCGACGCCCGAGCCCTCGAGGTCGGCGACGGCGTTCGAGCAGTCGAACGTCGGCCGCCACGCGAAGTAGTCCAGTTCGCCGCTCCGGGCGTACGACGCGGCCTCCTCGCTGTAGCCCGCGAGGGACTCGAGCAGGCCGGAGACGAGCCCCTTCGGGACGACCGGCAGCGCCACGGTCCAGGTCTTCCCGAGCGCGTCGCCGAGGATGGAGACGAGCTCCGTGGTCGTCGGCGGGTCGGGGTCGGCCAGGTGGTACACCTCGTCCTCCGAGGCGTCGAGGCTCGAGAGGTGGTCGATGGCGTCGACGATGTAGTCCCGCGGGACGACGTTGAACTCCGCGCTGCCCGCGCCGACCAGCACGGGCAGGACGGCTACCGACCCCTGGTCGGCGAGGAGCTCGACGATGCCGTACATGCCGTCGTACTTCTGGGTCTCGCCGGTCTCGCTGTCGCCGACCGCGATGCCCGGCCGGTAGACGGTGACCGGGAGGTCGTCCATCCGCTGCTGGACGAGGACCTCCGACTGGAACTTGGTGCTCTCGTAGAAGTTGCGGTGGCACTGGCCCTCCAGCAGCATCTCCTCGGTGAACTCGCCGTCGTAGGTGCCGGCCACCACGACGCTCGAGACGTGGTGGAACCGGTCGAGGTCGCCACAGCCCTCGGCGAACTCGAGCATCCGGCGGGTCCCGTCGACGTTGACCGCCTTGCCCGGGGCCCGGTCCATCGCCAGGTCGTAGATGGCCGCCAGGTGGTACACCTCGACCGTCGAGTCCTGGAGCTCGTCGTAGGTGTCGGCCTCGAGACCGAGGCCGTCGGCGGCGAGGTCGCCCTCGACGAGTTCGACGCGGTCGGCGTCGGCGTCCAGCCCGTCGGCGGTGGCCTCGGCCTCCGCGCGGTAGTCGGCCTGGATCAGGCACGTCACGGTCGTCTCGTCGTCGTACCGGTCGAGCAGCCGCTCGACCAGCGCCGAGCCCAGGAACCCCGGGAACCCGGTGAGGAACACGGTGGACATGGGCCCGGCCTCGCCCCGCTCCCGGATATAGCTTGTCGCGGCTCCTGGGTGTGGCTTTATCCGGTCCGCGACCGTCTCCCCGCACATGTCCGTCAGCTTCGACTTCACGGACCGGGTCGCCCTGGTGACCGGCGCCTCCGGGGCGCTGGGCAGCGCCGTCTGTGCGGCCTTCGACGACGCCGGCGCCACCGTCTGCGCAACCGACGTCCGCCCGCCGGAGGAGGGCCAGCTCGACCCCGACCTCGTCGCGTTCTACGGGGGCGACCTCACCGATGAGGCCGACGCCGCGTCGGTGGTCGACGACGTGGTCGCCGACCACGGGCGGCTGGACCACCTCTGCAACGTCGCGGGCACCTGGGCCGGTGGCCAGCCAGTCGACGAGACCCCCGTCGACGAGTTCGACATGCTGTTCGACGTCAACCTCAAGACGGCGTTTCTCGCCAGCAAGCACGCCCTGCCGCACCTCCGGGAGACCGGCGGCACCGTCGTGTCGGTGTCGGCCCGGTCGTCGCTCGAGGGCGGCGAGGGCGACGGGCCCTACCGGGCCGCGAAGGCGGGGGTCCGGCTGCTGACCGAGACGCTCGCCGAGGAGAACCTGGGCGAGGTCCGCGCCAACGCCGTGATGCCCAGCGTCATCGACACGCCGATGAACCGCGAGATGATGTCCGACCCCGACACCGAGGCGTGGGTCGACCCCGGCGACATCGCCGACGTGTTCCTGGTCCTGTCCTCGGCGGCGACGTCGGTGACCAGCGGCGCGGCGGTGCCCGTGTACGGAGAGGCGTAGAGGAGGTTTGCCGGGGCGGACGAGCGCGTCGCCTCCGTCCTGCTCGCAGTCTGGTTCTCGGCCGTCGCTACCGATCGGGGCCGTCTCCGCCCACTCGACCGGATGGCTTTGGAACCGCAACCGCCTACCGCCACTCGTGGGTGACCGCAGGACACCGCCGGAAAGCCCCGCCCGCTCGACGCTAGCATTTCGCGTGACCGCGACCGCTGACCGCCACTCGTGCTTGAGCCGATCGTACCGCCGGAAAGCCCCCGCCCGCTCGACCGTCCGCGGCTCGCTGCGCGCTTCGCTCGCTGCGGTGCTTTCGTCGCCTCGCTCGTCGAGCGTGAGGTCGGGCCGCAGGCCCGACCTCTGCGTTCCGTCGCGGCTGCGCCGCGACGCGGGCGGCCCCTTTCAGTTCCGAGAGACGCTGCGCGTCTCTCGACGTTCGCGAACCTGCGGTTCGCTCACTCCCGCCCCTGTCGGCTGGTCGGCCAGCCGACTGGCCGGGAGCGGCGCTCGGGCCG
>CAYWNQ010000267.1:0-2376 GCA_964459695.1 uncultured Halobacteriales archaeon
CGCTTGGGGTCGCTCTTGGCCTTGTTGAGCACGACCCGCATCATCTCGCGGCTCTTGCCCAGCCGGGCCTCCAGCCGCTCGACGTAGTCCGCGACGTCGACCTCCCGGCGGGCGCTGCCGCTCTCGACGGCGGCCTCGGCCACGGCGGGCGCGACCTCGAACAGCACCCGCGGGTCCAGCGGCTTGGGGATGAGGTACTCCGGGCCGAACTGGAGCGGCTGGTCGCCGTAGGCCTTCACCACCGCGTCCGGGACGTCCTGGCGGGCGAGTTCGGCCAGCGCCTCGGCGGCGGCGCGCTTCATCTCCTCGTTGATCTCGGTCGCCCGGACGTCCAGCGCGCCCCGGAAGATGAACGGGAACCCCAGCACGTTGTTCACCTGGTTGGGGTAGTCCGAGCGGCCGGTGGCCATGATGACGGTGTCCTCGCGGGCGTCCTTGGCCGCCTCGTAGCCGATCTCGGGGTCGGGGTTGGCCATCGCGAAGACGACGGGGTCCCGTGCCATCCCCCGGATCATCTCCTGGTCGACGATGCCGCCCACCGACAGCCCGACGAACACGTCGGCGCCCTCCATCGCTCCCGCCAGGCTCTCGGCGTCGGTGCCGGCGTTGGCGAACTCGCGCTTGTACTCGTTGACGTCCTCGCGGTCGGGCGTGATCGGCCCCGAGGAGTCACACAGCACGATGTTCTCCCGCCGGGCGCCCAGCGAGACGTAGAACCGCGCGGTCGCGATGGCCGACGCCCCGGCGCCCGAGAAGACGATGTCCAGGTCGGCCAGGGCCTTGTCGACGATGTCGGTGGCGTTCAGCAGCGCCGCCCCCGAGATGATGGCGGTCCCGTGCTGGTCGTCGTGGAACACCGGCACGTCCATCCGGTCGCGCAGCTCCTCCTCGACGACGAAGCACTCCGGGGCCTTGATGTCCTCCAGGTTGATGCCGCCGAAGGTGGGCTCCATCGCGGCGACGGACTCGACCAGCGCCTGCGGGTCGTCGTGGTCGAACTCCAGGTCGAAGACGTCGATGTCGGCGAACCGCTTGAACAGCACGCCCTTGCCCTCCATCACCGGCTTGGACGCCCGGGCGCCGATGTCGCCCAGCCCCAGCACCGCCGAGCCGTCCGAGACCACGGCCACGAGGTTCCCCTTGGCCGTGTAGCTGTAGGCGTCCTCGGAGTCCGCGGCGATGGCCTCGCAGGGGGCCGCCACGCCCGGCGAGTACGCCAGCGAGAGGTCGCGCTGCGTGTTGGTCGGCTTGGTCGTGGAGATCTCGATCTTCCCCGGCGGTTCGCGCCGGTGGTACTCCAGCGAATCCTCGTCCAGTCCCATGCCGGGCGTGGGGTTGGAAGCCGTAAAAAGCCTCGCGAAGCGACTGATTTGGGCGGTCGGGGTGTGGCGGAACACGTCCAGGTCGTCGGCTTCTCGACCGCGGGACTGTGCGCGACCGGGAGCGAGGCGACCCGCGAGCGCCGCCCGGGTCCAGCGCCTCGGGCGAGACGCACGTACCGGTCCCAGTGCCAGCCAGGATGACGCAACCTAAGTCCACGGCGTCCCGACCACCACCCATGGTGCGATTCAGGCGGCTCGCCGGGGTCAGCGCCGTCCTCACCTTCGTCCTCCTGCTGCTGGGCATCTACACCGCCGCCGCCGGCGCCGGGCTGACCTGCGGCCAGCGGTGGCCGCTGTGCGACGGCGCCGTCTTCGGGCTGTTCCCCGCAGACTGGCTGAGCTTCGTGGAGTGGTTCCACCGGCTCGTGGCCATGATAACCGGGTTCGTCATCCTCGGGACGACGGTCGCCGCGTGGCGTCGCGGTCGCGACCGCCGGGTCCGGTGGGCGCTGACGGTGGCGACGGTGCTGCTGCCGGCCCAGATCGTGCTGGGGGCGCTGACGGTGACCACCTACGAGTGGGTGGTCCTGACGCTGCACCTCTCGACGGCAGTGGTCATCTTCGGCGGCGTGGTGGCCGCGGCGGCCTGGGTCTACGCGCCTCACCGCCGGGCGCGGGCGCCGGCGGCCCTCCGGGTCGCGCTGGTGGCGCTGGTGCTGTTCTCGGTGCCGCTGTTGCTCCCACGGTCGGTGCTCGAACCGGGCGCCCTCGACCAGGCCGCCTACTACGCGGTGGGGCTGGTGGCGCTGGCGGCGCTGCTCGCGGCCTGGACCTGGACGGCGGTCGGTCGCGTGCGGCTGGCCGGCGGGCTGGCGGCGCTGGCGGTGGGCGTCGAGCTCGTGCTCGGCCGGCAGGTGTACGGGACGGCGGTCGAGCTGGGGCTGCTGGTGGCGACGGCGGTGGCGCTGTCGCTGACGCTGGCCGCCGTGCGGTGGGCGGGCCCCGCCCGGGCGAGCGAGCGGCTGCCGGTCTGAACTGCGGGGGCCTGCCCCGA
>CAYWNQ010000268.1:0-2376 GCA_964459695.1 uncultured Halobacteriales archaeon
CGGTCGCGCATCCCCTACGAGGAGGGCGGCCGGGGCATCAACACGCTGTCGAGCCAGGCCATCCGCCGGGTGTCGCTGCGGGAGGGCGACAGCCGGCCGGTGCTGGTCGAGATCGAGATGGTCGACGCCGCCGGGGTGTACCAGGTCGACGAACTGCTGAAGTCCAAGCTCCGCGGCTCGGGCCTCGAGGACGACGTCCGCATCGTAGCCATCAACACCCACGCCGAGGACGAGCAGCTCGTCGAGCGCATCGAGCTCTGAGGCCCGCGCTCAGGTCCAGCGGGCCACCAGCACCTCGTCGACCAGCGCGTCGTCGATGACGTAGTGGTCGGGCCGGGTGGCCTCGACCGCCCAGCCGTTGGCCGCCAGGAACTCCACGGCGGGCTCGTTGCTGGCGGGGACGTTGCTGAACACCTTCCGGTAGCCGTGGGCGCCGGCCCACGAGACCGCCCGGTCCAGCAGCGCGCTGCCGATGCCGTGGCCCCGGAACTCGTCGAGCAGCCCCATCGTGAGCTCGACGGCGTGAGAGAGCCGGTCGGTCGCCGGCGCGTCGAGGTTGACCCAGCCGACGACCTCGCCGTCGTGGACCGCCACGAAGTACGCCGGCGGCCGGTCGGGGTCGCCGTGGACCAGCGTGTCGACGTTGCCGAGCTGGTCGGAGAAGCTCTGGCCCACGAGGTACGTCTCGCCGTCGAGCACCTGCCGGATGACCCCCGCCAGCCCGGAGAGGTCGTCGAGGTCGGCGGCCCGGACCGTGAACGACAGGTCGCCCCCCTCGCTGGGGTGCTCCTCGCGCCCCCGGGGTCGGTAGGCGTCCCTGAGCAGCCCCTCGGTCTCGCTGAGGTAGCCGTCGCGCTTCAGGATGGCCACAATCTGCCAGTACCGCGAGGGCGTCACCGGCAGCACGTCGGCGGACGCGATGTCCGCGGGCGCCACCGGCTCGTTGTCGCGGACGTACTCGTACACCCGCTTGCGGTCCTCGGTATCGAAGGTCGGCGCCTCGTCCGTCATGGCACCCGCTGGGGACCGACGCGTATTAGTGGTATGGTATGACGTGACAGTGTTCGCCACCGTGGGCGACGCGCCCGCCGACGACGTCGACGCCTAGCCCTCGGTGAAGCCGCTGCCCCGGAGGTCGGCGGCGCCGTCCTCGCCCAGCTGGGCCTCCGCGTCGAAGATGGCCCGGACGGTGTTGACGGTCTGGTCGTCGTGCATCTCGTCGTCCAGTGCGAACACCCCGAGGTAGCCGCCCGACCGTATCCGGGAGGTGAAGACGTGGAGGAACCGGAACACCGTCTGGACGTCGGCGTACATCAGCAGCGTCGAGACGGTCACCATCCCGACGCGGACCCGGTCGCCGACGCCGTCGGCCTGGAACGCCTCCACTAGTTTCGCGAACTCGACGCTGAGCCCCGTCAGGTCGCCCGGCGACCCCAGCGACCGGACCCGGGCGCCCCCGACCTCCTCGTCGGGCGCCTCCCCGGAGCTCGCGTCGACCACGCCGGTCCGCTCGCCGACCACCCCCACCTCGTGGAGCCGCTCGGCGGCCCGCTCGCCGCCCGTGTTGGTGGTGACCAGCACCACCGTCTCCTCGCCTGCCATGGCCTCGAAGACCACGTCCTCGAGCCGTCCCGACGGGCCGGACACCAGCACGCTGGCCCCGTCGTCGAACGTGACCGGCGCGTCGCCCAGCCCGGACACCCCGTAGCTCACGCGGCCCCACCTCCGCCCCCGCTCGGCGGTGGGCCCCCCTCGCCCTCCTTGGCGATGCCGCGGACCATCGAGACGAACTCGCTGTCGTCCAGGTCGGTCATCGACGCGTCGAGCTCGGCCCGCAGCTCCTCGATCTCCGCGACGAGGTCCTGGTACTCCTCGTTGCGCTCCAGTTCGGCCTCCGTCCTGGCCGACTGCAGCGCCGACCGCTTGGACACGAGCGCGTAGAACTCCTGCTCCATCTCGTCGACCTCCTCGCGCTCCAGCAGCCGGTACACCGTGTCCAGCAGCTCCCCGCGGTCGACGGGCTTGGTGAGGTAGTCGTCGAACCCCATCGACAGCACGTCGAAGTCCGGCTTGACCGCGGTGACCATCGCCACCATCGCCCCCGACGCCGCGTCGTCGATCTGCGGCAACACCCGGTCGCCGGACATCCCCGGCATCAGCCGGTCCAGCAGCACGACGTCCACCGTCTCGTCGAGCTCGTCGAGGGCCTCCTCGCCGTCGCTGGCCGTCCGGACGTCGAACTCGGTCTCGAGCCAGCGGGCGTATATCTCGAGGAGCGGTGGCTCGTCCTCGACCACCAGCACCGTCGTCGTGTCCCCGGCCATCCTGTCTGTGGTGTCATTCTCCCACAGAGTGATAGGTATTCCGGGTCGTTCG
>CAYWNQ010000269.1:0-2375 GCA_964459695.1 uncultured Halobacteriales archaeon
GGTCGACCGCCGTCACCATCACCACGCCGGCGCTGTAGCCCTCGGCCTTCACCGCGTGCAGGAACTCGTCGCCGGTCATCCCGGGCATGCGCCTGTCCAGGAGGACGGCGTCGACCGCGTCGGTCATCCCGTCCAGGCCCGCCTCGCCGTCGTGGGCGACGCGCGTCTCGTGGTGGGGGGCGAGCCAGTCGGCGAACAGGCCCGCCATCGCCTCGTCGTCCTCCACGACCAGGACCGTCGTTTCGCCGTCAGTGCCGTCCGTGCGTGATCCGTTCATGCGGCTCAG
This sequence comes from uncultured Halobacteriales archaeon, assembly GCA_964459695.1. Classification (GTDB taxonomy): domain Archaea; phylum Halobacteriota; class Halobacteria; order Halobacteriales; family Haloarculaceae; genus CAYWNQ01. The sequence goes on from CAYWNQ010000269.1 coordinate 287, forward strand.
ACGCTAGCGGGGGGCCTTAAGCTGTCTCTACCTCCCGGCGAGTGGGGCACCGGCGGGGCAGTCGCTCACGCTGTCCTGGACGGTGCCGTCGTCGCGGTGGACGACCACGGAGTCGCCGTCCTCCGGAACGGCCTGGCTGTCGAGGAAGACGACGACCTCGTGGTCGGCCCGCCCCGGGCCCCCCGGTACTCCTGCTCGTAGTACTCGGCCTCGGAGGCGACGAGCTCGGTCGCGACGGCTCGTCTGCCCCCGGTTCCAGGTTGTCGCCGGTCGCCCGCTCCAGGACCGACCGGTCGATCTTCTCCGGATCGTAGAGGACGAGCACCTCGGGCGTGGCCTCGAAGCGGTCCGCGAGGTCGCGCAACTGCGCCCCAGCCGCGCGAGCATCCTGTTGGCCCGGTCGGCCTCCGAGAGCACGACGTTCTCCCACTCGACGACGATGGACGGCGTCGGGAGCGGTCCGTCTTCGGGTGCGGCATCCGCCTGACCCCCCGTCATTGCGGGCGAGTGGTTGCACTGCGTTCAAGAAGGTCGCGGGTGGGTAGAATGGGCCGGCGCGAATTTGAATCGCGGTTACGGCCACCCGAAGGCCGAAGGATACCAAGCTACCCTACCGGCCCGCAGCCAGGCAAACGCCCGAAACGGGTTTAACGGTTGCGACTCCCGGGGCGACGGATACTTGCCCCGCGCCCGGAACTCCCGACCATGGAGGTCCACGACGACCACGTCCCCGAGGCCACCTTCGCGACCTGCCTCGAGCACCTGCCGCAGGTCTGCGTCGAGGTGGTCGTCGAGACCGACGGCGGCGTCCTGCTGGCCCGCCGGACCAACGAGCCGGCCCGCGGCGAGTGGTTCTGGCCGGGCGGGCGGCTGTACAAGGGCGAGGACCTGGAATCCGCGGCCCGCCGGGTGGCCCGCGAGGAGCTGGGGCTGGCGGTCGCGGTCCGCGAGCTGCTCGGCGCGCGGTCGCACTTCTGGGACCGGACGGCTGTCGAGGGCCTCGAGGACCGCCACACCGTGAACCTCGTCTACCGGGTGGCACCGACCGAGAAAGACCCGACGGTCGCGCTCGACGACCAGCACGACGCCCACCGGGTGCTCCGCGAGCCCGAGCCCGGCCTCCACGAGCACGTCCGCGAGTACGTCGCGGCGTTCGACCTGCTCTGAGTCGGTCCGGGCCTGCCCGGCGGTCAGTACCGGCTGTAGCCCGCGGTGTCGAGCCAGTTGTGCGCGACGGCGATGGCGTGGTCGGCGTGGAGCGCCCGCGGCCCGAGCCGGACGCGGTGGTCGGCGACGTCGGCCAGCCGGGCGACCTCGTCGTCGGCGAACGCGCGGTGGTCCGACAGCACCAGCGTCGGGTCGGCCGGCGGGTCGATGTCCACCGCGGGTATGCCGTCCCCGTGGAGCAGGACCACCGGGCCGCCACACCGGTCGAGGACGGTCGCGAGGTCCCGCCGGGCGACCGAGAGCCCGGGGGCGACGTCGGCGGCGACGTCGCCGACCGCCTCGTCGCCGGCGGCCACCGCGTCGCGGATCCGCGCCGCCGTCGAGCGCTCGTCGGGGTTGAGCCCCCGGAGGCTGGCGCCGTCGAACCGGACCGTCAGCTCGTCCCGGAGCACCAGGTGGACCCGGGCGTCGTCGCGGATGTCGTGGGAGAGCAGCAGTCCGGCGGTGACGCACCGGGCGAGCAGGTCCAGCCGGCCGGCGCCGGGGAGGTCCTCGAGCGAGACGTCCGGCTCCAGTGGGGCCTCGTGGGCCACGACTACGACGTCACGCACGCCGGTCGCGCCTCCCGTCGGTCGGTGCATGGCAGGCGTAGCGGGCGGGCAGTGAAAACGTCCTCGGCGGGTCCTATGCGAGTGGGGGCTGCGCTCGACTGATGGTAAACCGCGACCGCAACCGCCACTCGTGCTTGAACCGATGATACCGCCGGAAAGCCCCCGCCCCTTTCAGTTCCGAGAGACGCTGCGCGTCTCTCGACGTTCGCGAACCTGCGGTTCGCTCACTCCCACCCCTGTCGGCTGGTCGGCCGGTCGACGGGCCGGGAGCGGCGCTCGGGCCGCGACCCGGGGAAGGGCAGGCCTGCGGT
>CAYWNQ010000270.1:0-2368 GCA_964459695.1 uncultured Halobacteriales archaeon
TCGATGACCCGCTCGGCCACGTCGGTCTCGTCGACGGCCCGCAGCGTCCGGGCGAGCTCGAGCTGGGCGTCCATCTTCTCCATCATGCTGCCGAGGGTCTTGTACGCCGAGAGGTCCGGCCCGGCGGCGATGTCTCCGGTGTCGTGGGTGTGGCCGAAGCCGCGGTACTGGTCGTCGGTGGCCACCGAGTCGCCGGCCAGCTCGACGTCGACCTCGCCTGGGTCGACCATCTCGCGGGTGGCCTCGTAGAACTCCCGGGAGTAGGCGTCCACGACGTCGATGTTGTGGGCCTCGTCGTCGATCTCGGCGGGGTCGACGCGGGAGGACATCACGAGCGGGGCGTCCATGCGGCCGCCTCGCTTGTCCGGGAGATACTTCTTCGAGAAGTTGAGGAGGCCGTCCAGCAGGAGCATGACGCAGTCCTCGTCGCCGTCGCACTGGCGGGTGTAAACGTCGTTGGCGACCAGCGAGTGCGTCTCGCCGACGGAGAGACAGTAGGTGTGGCTCACGTCGCCGTCGACGATCCGGACCCGGGTGACCTCGTCGAACCCGACGCCGCCACCATCCGGGTAGACGGTGTCGGCCGTCGGTCGGAATGTCATGGCCTGCATTGGCGCCGATTCAGGCCTCGGTGCTCGGGCCGTCGGCCGGGTCTCCGAGGTTTCGCCGGTCCGATTCGGGACGGGGACGTGGTCGCCCTCGGTCAGTTCGGATGCGGGGACTTCGGTCAGGCCGTCCTCCCGCCGTAGCATCGAATGATCGGGAGTCACCGTCAGTGACCGGCCGGCCCCCGTCTCGATCTCGACCAGGTGGTCCGGCGACGGATGCTTCGAGACGACTTCGACCGGTCGCGTGACCATCTCCCCGTCCTCGGTGACCGACGGGACCCTGATCTCGCCATCGAGCTCGGCCACCAGGGTGCCGAAGTCGTCCTCGTCCGGATCCTCGAGACGGTCCTCGACCACGTCCGCGATGCGGTCGTGGTGCCACTCGCCGCCCTCGTCCTCGAACCACACCTTCGTCTCGGGGTGGAAGCAGTTCCGCCGTTTCGCCGCGTGGAAGTACGGATGTGCGTACCCGACGGACGCCGACGTGAACCCGACAACTCGGCCGACGACCGCCGCCGAGGTGTGGGGCGCCATGCCGAACACCAGCTCGCCGACCAGGTCCGAGCGGTCCTCGAGCTCGTAGAACGGCTCGACGCCGTAGTACTCGGTCAGCAGGTCGTCGACGAACGCCGCCGTGCGCTCCATGTGCTCGGCGGCGCCGTCGCTGAGCACCACGTCCTGGACCTTCAGCTCGACGAGCTGGTCGTCGTGGGCCAGCGGGTCGCCGTGGACGTCGGTCTCGTAGCCCAGCGACCGCAGCCGGTCGGCGGTCACGTCCAGCTCCGCGGGCCGGACGGCGGTGACGGGCAGGTCGGTCATGTCGTAGCGCACGGTGCCGTCCTTGAACGCCGAGACGCCGTGCTTGGCCCGGAGCACGCCCTTCTCCATCGGCTCGGGGACCTTCTCGGCGCTGGTGAGCCCCTTGACGCCCTTCAGGACGTCGAACGCCGACTCGCGCTCGCCGACGCTCCGGAGGGCGTCGCGGTAGGCGGCCCTGACGTCGAGCTCGCGGCGCTCGACGGGGCTGGCCTCGACCTCACACCGGGGACAGGTCGCCCGGCCGGACTCGGGGGCCTCGACAACCGCGCCGCAGTCGGGACACTCGAACCGGGGCTCGGTGACGCCGCCGCAGTCGGGACACCGGGGCCGGTGGGTCGCCTCGCCGCAGTCGGCGCAGCTCCGCCGGGCGACGTCGACGGTGACGCGGCCCTGCCGGTCGTTCATCTCCTCGGCGTACTCGGCGGCGGCGGCCACGTCGCGCTGGGGGCCGCCGGCCTCGCCCAGCGGGAACAGGGTGTGGACCGCCGGCGAGAGCTCGCGCTGCTCGGACTTCTCCGGGCGGCCCATCCGGTTGCCCACGCGGGTCGGGGCGCGCTCGCGGACGTCGAACGGCGCGACGGCGTTCACGACGCGGATGGCGTTGTCGCCGTCGTCGTAGCCCGTGGCGTCGGCGGGGAGGTCCGCGAGCGCCCAGTCCCGCGAGCGGTCGGCGTCGAACCCCAGCGTCGCGAGCAGCGGCCGGGCGTCCGGGACGGTCAGGGTCTCGGCGCCCTGCTCGTGCTCGACCAGCAGCCGCTCCAGCGTCCGCCGGGTGTCGTCCTCGTTCGGGAGGACGAGCGTGTCGCCGGCCGCGGCGTCGTGGCCGGCGACCGCCGCGCCGTCCGCCGCGGCGAACTCGCCGCGCTCGGCGGCGGTCGCCACCGCGGCGACGCCGGCGACCCCGACGACGTTCCAGACCTAGGGGTAGGCCGAGGGCAGCG
>CAYWNQ010000271.1:0-2342 GCA_964459695.1 uncultured Halobacteriales archaeon
ACAGGGCGGGCTTGACGTCCTCGCGCAGGGCCTGACGCAGGACGGTCTCGGTCTGCGGCATCGTGCCCTCCACGGCGTCGACGACCACCAGGGCGCCGTCGACCGCACGCATCGCCCGGGTGACGTCCCCGCCGAAGTCGACGTGGCCGGGCGTGTCGATGAGGTTGATGAGGTAGTTCCCGTCCTCGTACTCGTGGGTCATCGAGACGTTCGCGGCGTCGATGGTGATGCCACGCTCCTGCTCGTCCTCCTCGAAGTCCATGGCGAGCTGCTCGCCGGAGAGGTCCTTCGAGATCATGCCGGCACCTGCCAATAAGTTGTCAGTTAGGGTCGTTTTGCCATGATCGATGTGGGCGGCGATGGCGATGTTCCGGATGTTCTCCGGGTTGTCCATCAGCCGCTCGCACTCCTGCACGATCTTCTTGCGTCGGCCCATCGTTGACCGTACTCCCTCCGGCGGCGTCAAAAGGGTAGTGTTTCGGCATGGCGGCGGGCCGTTGGGCGGTTTCTGCCCGATCGATTCCTCGCCGACGAAAGAGTGATACGGCGCCACCACCCAACCGCGCTCCAATGGAGCTGTCCGTCGCGGGACCTGGGCCAGCGGCCCCTTTCCTCCGGGCTCGCGACCGATTCGAGACCGCCTACGACCTCGAGCGGCCGGTCTCCGTCCGGGTGCGGGCCGACCCCGACGAGCGGACCTGGGCCGCCCATGGTGACGACCGCCACCTGCTCAACATCTCCCGGGCGGCCGCCGGGAGCGCCATGGCCGCCGAGCTCGCGCTCCACGAGCTCGCCCACATGCGTCGCCACGAGGAGGGCCATCCCTCCCACACCCAGCCCATCGAGGAGGCGTTATATCTCGGGCTCGCGGGTCGACGCGTCGAACGCCGCAAGCTGGCCCACTGCTATCAGATCGCCAACCACCTGAAGGACATCTACGCCGACGACATCACCGTCGACGTGGCGCCGGGCGACAAGCTCGCCGCCTTCTTCGAATCGGAGCTCGCCGCCGCGCTCGCGGATCGCCCGGCCGCCCGACCGCCGGGGTGGACCCGGCTCACCCCGGCCGCTGATCCCGACCTCACCGCCATCAACGCCGCCTTCGCCCTCGCGCTCCTCGAACGCCACGAGCTGGTCGGACCGGACCACCGGCTCTACGAGCTCGCCCACATCGCCGACACCGACGCCCCGGGCGTGAACCTCGGCCGCTTCCGCCGCCGGTTCCGCGGGCTGGCCGAGGACCCGGACGAGAGCGAGTACCGGCGCCTCCTCGTCGACGTCGTCCGGGACTACGCCATCCCCCAGGGTCAGGCGGCGGACTGACCCCCGCCCCCGAAGAGAAAGTCCTTACCGTTCGCTCGGGGTAGGGCCGCCGTCCCCGTGGTCCGCCTGCCGAATCCCGTCCGCGCGATCATCCTCGCCGTCGGCCTCGGCCTCGCTCGGCTCGGCCTCGTCGACGCCGAGCGGACGCGCCGGACGGTCGATCTGGCGTGGCCTCGTATCGTCACCGGCCTGGCGCGGATGTCCAAGAGCGCGGCCGACGTCGCCATGGTCGGCATCGCCATCGGCCCCGCCGCCATCGCGGGCGTCGGCTTCGCCGGTCCGTACTGGGGGGCCGCGTTCACGATCGGCGGCGGGATGGCCGCGGGTACGATCGCCCTGGTCTCCCAGCGTTTCGGCGCCGAGACGTTCGACCTCCTCGACCAGGCCGTTCGGTCGAGCGTGCTCCTCGTCCTCGTCCTCACGCTGCCGCTGGCCGTGCTCTTCTGGTCGATTCCGGACGCCCTCATCGGGGTGCTCACCGACGACGCGTCGGTCGTCGCCCTCGGCGCCGCCTACCTGGGGACCATCGCCCTCGGCGTCCCCTTCGCCGGGCTCAACCTGATCGGGAGCCGGACGCTCATCGGCGCGGACGACGCCTGGACGCCCATGGTCGTGCGAGCCGGGGGCGCCGTGATCAACATCGGCCTCAACGCCCTCTTCATCTTCGGACTGGGCATGGGCGTGGTGGGTGCCGCCTGGGGGACGGTCCTCTCCAACGTGGTCGTGACCGCGACGTTCGCCGTCGGCCTGGCGGCCGGTCGGCTCCCCGGCGTGGGCGAGTTCCCCATCGCGATCAGCTTCCGTGGCCGCTACGTCGACCTCGGCGAGTGTCGCGATCTCGTGACCATCGGGGCGCCCGTGGTCGGCCGGAACGGCGTCTGGACCGTCGCCCGGTTTCCCCTGCTCGCCTTCGTCGGCTTGTTCGGGCCGACAGTCGTCGCCGCGTACGTCGTCAGTCGCCGGATCTGGGGACTGATGAACACGCCCGGCTGGGGCTTCGGCCTCGCGGCGAGCAGCCT
>CAYWNQ010000272.1:0-2307 GCA_964459695.1 uncultured Halobacteriales archaeon
TACACCTGCGACGACTGCGACGGCCTCCTCGAAGTCCGGTACGCCGACCTCCCCACCTGGGACGACTTCGGCGGGGCGGGCGCACCCGAATCCGGCCCGTACGGCGTCTGGCGATACCGGGCGGCGCTCCCGTTCGACGCGGGCGTCTCCCTCCCGGAAGGCGGCACGCCGCTCCACCGGGTGCCGCGGATCGAGGACGCCGTCGGCGTCCGAACCCTCAGAGTCAAACACGAGGGGATGAACCCCACCGGGAGCTTCAAGGACCGTGGCATGACCGTCGGGGTGCAGGTCGCCCGCGAAGTGGGCGTCGACCGCCTGGCCTGTGCCTCGACCGGGAACACGTCGGCCGCCCTCGCGGCCTACGGCGCTCGCGCCGGAATGCAGACGCTGGTCCTCCTCCCCGCGGGCAAGGTGGCCACCGGCAAGGTCGCCCAGGCCAGCCTCCACGGCGCCCGCATCCTCGAGGTCGACGGGAACTTCGACCGCTGTCTCGACGTCGTGCAGGACCTCGCTGCGCGGGGGGAAGCGTACCTGCTGAACTCGCTCAACCCCTTCCGCCTGGAGGGTCAGAAGACCATCGGCCTGGAGATCATGGAACGGTTCCACCACGACGAGGACACCTACCCCGACCGGATCGTCCTCCCCGTCGGCAACGCCGGCAACACCGCCGCGCTGTACAAGTGCTTCCGCGAACTCCGCGAGGCGGGCGCCATCGACGCCGAGCAGGTCCCGAAACTCACGGGGGTCCAGGCCGAGGGGTCGGCGCCGATGGTCGAGGCCATCGAAGACGGCCGCGACAGCGTCCGACGCTGGGACGACGTCGAGACCCGCGCGACGGCCATCCGCATCGGCAACCCCGTCAACGCACCGAAGGCCATCCCGGGGATCCGCGAGACCGGCGGGACGGCCGTCGCCGTCTCCGACGACGAGATCACTGCCGCCCAGCGCTCGCTCGCCGAGTCGGGCGTCGGCGTCGAACCCGCTTCGGCCGCCAGCCTCGCGGGCCTGCGGAAACTCCGTCGCGAGGGTCGCGTGGCGGACCACGAGGACGTGGTCTGCCTGACGACCGGCCACCTCCTGAAAGACCCCGAGGCCGCCTACGAAGCGGGCAGCGAACCCGAACCCGTCCCCGCCGACACCGACGCCGTCCTCGAGCACCTGGCAGGCTAACTCGTCGCGACGTCCCGTCGCGGTACCGGAGCCGTCGGGTGACTCTCTTCTCCGATTCTGCCCGCCGGCCGGTCGAGTGAGACGCCGACCGTTCGGTCACCGCCCGACGTGGTCGGGGCGCTGGCGGCCGCGCGCCCCCGGTAACCGCCGCTTATCTCGCCCGCATCGGGGACGGCGCCGGGAAACGCCGTGAACGATTGCGTCGCTTTTCCCCCCGCGCACCGACGGATCGACCGGGGATTTCATGTCGCAAGACCAGCGGATCGACCGGTACGACGACCAGTACAGGGGCGACCGGCGCACCGACGGTGGCGGCGTCTTCGGGTCGAACAGGCGCGGCGAGGAGCACCAGTCGTGGATCGAGCGGGTCCTCCCGGGCGGTAGCGACGAGAGCGACCGGGCGCGACGCCGCGATGATCGATCCCGGGGACACGACCCGAGCGTCGCCTGGTCGACGCAGTCCGGCGCAGACGAGGAGACCGACCGGGGGCGGGTCGGCGGCCACGCCGAACACTCGGGTCAGCGAACGCGGGGGGAGCGCACGGAACGATGGGGCCGAGCCTACGAGGCCGGTCCAGTCCGGGGCGGCGGGACCGACCACCTTCAGGAGCGCGGCGGTCACCGGAACCAGCACCAGCAGGGAGTCGAACGCCGTCGCGTCCAGCACCGCCGTGGGATGGGACAGAATCAGCCGGATCCGGCGCAGGCACAGCAGGATCCGGGCCAGACACGGCGGGACCCAGGGCAGGCACAGCAGCAACCGGGGCAGACACGGCGGAACCCGGGGCAGACACAGCAAGACCCGGGTCGAGGACACCGGACCGCCGGACGCGAGCAGGGGATCACGGGCCACGACCAGCGACGAACGAGCGAGCATCGGCACGGACAGCGCCGATCGGCACGGCGCGAGCACGGCGGCCACGAGTCACGAACGCAGCACTCGGGACAGCAACGTTCGGCCGGGCACCAGCACGACCACGGCCCGGGCCGGGGCGCGGGCCCGGACGCGGGCCCGGACGCGGGTCAGGGCCGGCGCCGACAGCAGCAGTTCGAGGAGACGAGTCGGGGACGCGAGCACGGTACCGGGCTGGCCGGGCGCACCCGACAGCACCACTACGAGGACGCCGGACGGGACGA
>CAYWNQ010000273.1:0-2304 GCA_964459695.1 uncultured Halobacteriales archaeon
CGACCTCGAGGCGCTCGGAGAGGGCGTTCACCACCGAGACGCCGACGCCGTGGAGGCCGCCGGAGACCTGGTAGGACTTGTTGTCGAACTTGCCGCCGGCGTGCAGCACCGTCATGATGACCTCCACCGCCGGGCGGTCGTGCTCGGCGTGGGTGTCGACGGGGATGCCCCGGCCGTCGTCGGTCACGGTCACCGAGCCGTCGTCGTGGATGGTGACCTCGATGTCGTCGCAGTGGCCCGCCAGGGCCTCGTCGATGGCGTTGTCGACCACCTCGTAGACCAGGTGGTGGAGCCCACGGGTGTCCGTCGAGCCGACGTACATCGCCGGGCGCTTGCGGACGGCCTCGAGGCCCTCCAGCACCTGTATCTGGCCGGCGCCGTACTCGTCGTCCTGAGCCATAGAAGCGTGATCGTCCCTAGCAGGTCTGCCGGTATAAAGGTCACGCACGCGCGAGCGCGTATGCGCGCGCCTGCGAACGCCACGCGTCCGACGCCCGTCCGACACCGTCGGTCGGGCGTGCGACGACGGCCCGCACGCGTCAGGGTCCCGGGCGGACCTGCCGGCGCGCCGTCCGGTGGTCTTCGCTCCACTTCCACCGGGGTACCGGGGAGGTTTTAGGGGGCGGAACTGTACGGGAGCACGAATGACGCCGTACCAGTCGCAACTCGGCGAGGGCGAGGGCGAGGGCATCGCCGAGGAGCTGGCCGAGTCCCAGCGTGCCATCTCCATCGCCGAGTTCTTCGAGAAGAACAAGCACATGCTCGGCTTCGACAGCGGGGCCAGGGCACTGGTGACCGCCGTCAAGGAGGGGGTGGACAACTCCCTCGACGCCGCCGAGGAGGCGGCCATCCTGCCGGACGTCTACGTGGCCGTCGAGGAGGCCGGCGACTACTACCGGGTGGTCATCGAGGACAACGGGCCCGGCATCACGAAGGCCGAGATCCCGAAGGTGTTCGGCAAGCTGCTGTACGGCAGCCGGTTCCACGTCCGCGAGCAGAACCGCGGCCAGCAGGGCATCGGCATCTCGGCGGCGGTGCTGTACGCCCAGCTCACCTCCGGGAAGCCAGCCAAGATCACCTCCCGGACCGAGAACCGCGAGGAGGCCCGCTACTTCGAGCTCACCGTCGACACCGACGACAACGAGCCCGAGATCGACGTCGAGGAGACCACGACCTGGGAGCGCCCCCACGGGACGCGCATCGAGCTGGAGATGGAGGCCAACATGCGCGCCCGCCAGCAGCTCCACGACTACGTCAAGCACACCGCCGTCGTCAACCCCCACGCCCGCATCGAGCTGCGCGAGCCCGACGCCCACCTGAAGTTCGAGCGGGCGACCGACCAGCTCCCCGCCGAGACCGAGGAGATCCGGCCCCATCCCCACGGCGTGGAGCTCGGGACGCTCATCAAGATGCTCGAGGCCACCGACTCGTACTCCATCTCGGGGTTCCTCCAGGGCGAGTTCACCCGCGTCGGCGCCAAGACCGCCGACGGGGTGGTGGCGAACTTCGCCGACCGGCACTTCGGCCGCGAGCTGGCGTGGGCCCCGCCCCGCACCCACGAGGACGCCGCCGTCCAGCCGGCGGTCCGGGGCGCGGTCGCCAACAAGGGCGCCGAGGCGACCGCGGTGTTCGCCGAGTCGGTCGCCGCCGACCTGGCGGCGGCCGACCACGTCGCCCACGGTGACGTCGTCGCGGCGGTCGACGACGCCGCCGGCGAGGTCGAGGCCGACTACGACGTCACCTTCGGCTCGACGGTCCGGGGCAACGCCGTCGACGCCGCCTGGGGTGCGGTCACCGACGAACTCGTCGCCGACCTCTACGAGCTGGTCGACGGCGCGACCACCTCCCGGAAGGACGACGCCGCCGTCGAGGGGATGGCCCGGCGGGTCGCCACGAAGCTCGAGCGGGCCGCCGACGACGACCCCCGGTTCCGGGTCACCCGGGCCGACCTCGAGCGCGTCGTCCGGACGGCGGCGGAGCTCACCAGCGAGCACGACGAGGAGTCCTTCGGCGAGACCGCCCGGACCAAGGTCGTCGATGCGCTCTGGGACCGCGCCGAGCGGGTCCGCGACGACCCGCCGAAGGTTGGCGCCGTGGCCGACGACCGCGACGCCGCCTCGGACCTGCTCGAGGCGATGCGGTCGACTGACATCCTCGCGCCGCCGACGGAGTGCCTCGCCCCCATCACCGAGGAGCTGGTGTCGGCGGGGCTGAAGAAGGAGTACGACGCCGACTTCTTCGCCGCCGCGACCCGGGACGCCGAGGTCCACGGCGGCGACCCGTTCATCGTCGAGGCCGGCATCG
>CAYWNQ010000274.1:0-2288 GCA_964459695.1 uncultured Halobacteriales archaeon
CAGCCTACCGCAAACTTCTCGAACAGTAACAAAGTCGACCCGGCTGCACTGGCTACCCGGTTGAATTCCACATGAAATACGAAGGTCGAGTCCGGGTAAACGCGATCGATTGGCTGACGCTCGTGCTGGTCGTCATCGGGGCGCTCAACTGGGGGCTCGTCGGCATCGGCATGGTCGTCGATGCGAACTGGAACCTGGTGAACCTCCTCCTGGGCGGCGCCCCGATGATCGAGGCCATCGTGTACCTCATCGTCGGGCTCGCCGGACTCTACGAGCTGTACTTCGGCTACCAGCTCTACAGTGCGACCCGGCAGCGGACCCGCGGCCGGGCGATGGGCGAGAACTAAGCGTCCGTACGGGTGGGCGAGACGAGTGCCAGCCGGCGGGCCCGTCCTCGCCTAGCTGACTGGTCGTCGCCACGTAACGACGTGTTACCCGCTGTCACGCGCCTGCTTACTAAGACGTTCGCCAGCCACCGTCGCGGTGCATGCCGACTACACCTCGATTCGAGGGCCGGCTCTTCGAAACCCGACACGACCTCGACGCCGAGACACGCGCCAGCGTCGTGGAGAACCTGAACCGCTCACTCGCCGACACGACGGACCTCATGACCCAGGTCAAACACGCCCACTGGAACGTCAAAGGTCCCCAGTTTCAGCCGCTTCACGAGCTCTTCGACGAGCAGGCGGCGATGCTCGCTGAACACGCCGACGTCATCGCGGAGCGCGCTACCGCGCTGGGAGGGACCGCAATGGGTACCGCTCGGATGGCGGCCAGGGAGTCCCGGCTGGACGACTTTCCCTCGGAGGCCATCGAGGGCGAGGACTGCCTCTCGGCCCTCGCCGACCGCTTCGCGGCCCACGCCGCCCACCTCCGAACCGGGATCGAGATTACCGAGTCCTACGGCGACCTGGATACGGCCGATCTCTACACCGAACTGTCGCGGGCCGTCGACAAGCAGCTCTGGTTCCTCGAGTCCCACCTGCAGGGCGCGGCGTCCGTCGAGGCACGGGACGTGACGGTGACGGCGGAGGACTGAGGTCACGGAGACCCCGGGATGGGTCCACCATCGAACCGTCCGGCAACGCGAGCCGCTTTTGTCCGCTCGGCGAGTACCCGACCAGCGTGTCCGAGCCGACGGATGCCGCCGGCGACCCAGCGGCGACCAGCGGCGGCACCGAGCCGGCCGTGGAGGAGCTGACCGTCGACCATTTCTACGCCGTCCTTGAGGACCTCGAACGGCCGGTCGTCACGGCGAGCACCGTCGCCCGGTCGCTGGAGACCTCCCAGTCGGCGGCAACGGCGTTCCTCCGTCGGCTCGCGGAGGATGGGCGGGTGGAATCCCTCGATGCGGAGGGGGATCCCGTGGTCTGGTACCCACGGGACTACCGGGAGACCCAGCGGCGAGAACGGATCGAGGTGTTCGCGAACCGCCGGGAGATCGTCGTCTCACGCCCGGCGCAGTTCACGCGCGCCCAGCTCTCGCAGTTCGCGCATCTCGTCGAGACCAACCGGTCGGGCGGCTACCGCTACCGGATCCGGGAGGAGGACGTTTGGCAGGCCCCCTACGACGATTTCGACGCCCTCCGGCGAACCATGCGCCAGGCGCTCGGCGGCCGGCATGCCCCGATCGAGGAGTGGGTGGAAGGGCAGTGGGCCCGGGCTCGGAAGTTCCGGCTGGTAACCCACGACGACGGGTACGTCGTCCTCGTGGCGTCGAGCCCTGACCTGCTGGGAAACGTCGCCCAGCAGCACCTCGACGAGTCGTCGTTACGGGCCGTCATCTCCGACACCGAGGCTTGGGTCGCCGAGGACGCCATCGCGGCCGTCAAGCGCACGCTCTACGACGCCGGCTACCCCGTCGCCGACGAGCGCGACCTCGAAGCCGGCGACCCGCTCGATGTCGACCTCGACCCCGAACTCCGCGACTACCAGCAGGACTGGGTCGACCGGTTCCTCGACCGGCGCGCGGGCGTCCTCGTCGGACCGCCGGGGAGCGGCAAGACGATCGCCGCGTTGGCCATCATGGCGGCCGTCGGCGGGGAGACGTTGATCCTGGTCCCCGGCCGGGAGCTGGCAGCGCAGTGGCGGACGGTGGCCATCGAACAGACCTCGCTGTCGCCCGACCAGGTCGGCGAGTACCACGGCGGGAGCAAGGCGATCCGCCCCGTCACCATCGCGACCTACCGCACGGCCGGAATGGACCGCCACCGGCGGCTGTTCGACGAACGCGAGTGGGGGCTCATCGCCTACGACGAGGTGCATCACGTGCCGGCGCCGGTCCACCG
>CAYWNQ010000275.1:0-2286 GCA_964459695.1 uncultured Halobacteriales archaeon
AACCTCCGTCGTGAGCCCCAGAAGCTCACATGATTGGCCACTACACCACTGGACTGCGCGTCCGGGACGACGTCGTTGTCCGACTAAATCCTGTCGCTTTCGAGGTCACTGAGCCGTTCGGAGTCGTGCTCCCTGCGGTGGCAGTTGGCACAGAGGACGACGCACCGCCGGGCCTCGGCCTTCACCGCCGGTTCGGGTCGCGAGTTGGCGATCATCGCCCCGACACCTTCACGCTTGGGAGACCCCTCCGGGTGGTGAAACACGAGCCGCGAGGGCTCCGACGTCGAACAGCGTCGACACCCGCGTGCGGCCCTGTACCGGAGCGTCCAGGCCCGGAGCTGTTGCTCCTTCGTGAGTTCGGTATCCATAGAGTCTGGGGAGCCGGGACCTTCGTCGGCGTGCTCGGCTCGATGGCAGTTCGCGCAGAGGACCTCGCAGTTCTCGATCTCGTCGCGGATCTCGAGCGCCGAGTACCCGAACGTGACCATCTCGGTCACGGCCCTCTCCTTCTCCCCCGTCACGTGGTGGAAGTCGAGACACGCCGGATCCGCTTCGTGTCAGCGGCTACACCCCAACGTGGATCTGTGAATCCGCAGCCAGTGCCTGAGTCGGCGTCGCCGTTCGAGCGACCGTCGGGTGTTCCGTTCGACGTTCCGGTAGTGCCACCGCTGGTCGACCGACAGGGCGTCCCAGGACTGGCCGTCCGGAAGAGCGACATCGTCCGGTGGGGGCCGGACGCGCGACCCGGTCGAGGGGTTGGTCGCCAGGTCGGCGGCCCGCTTGGCGTCGTTCCAGCCGCCGACCACCCGGATGATCGTCGCGGACGCCGGGGTCAGGCCGAGCTCCTCGTACTGTTCTCTCGTCGGCGACTCGCCCAGCCGCTCTGCGGCCTCCCGCAGCGCGTCCACGCACTCCGCCGGCGTCGTCGCCATTTACGTTCGTGTACCCCGTCACCCGGTTTGAACGTTCGCCGGTCGGGGGCCGTGGCCCGCGAACCGACACCACTACGTCGCCCGCCCGCGGCGGCTGGAGCATGTACGTCGGCCGCCTCGTGGTCGTCGGCCCGTCCGTCGGCGCCTACCGCGTCTCCTCGCGCTCGTTCCCGAACCGCCACATCCGCACGCGCGAGGAGGGGACCCTCACCGTCGGCCCGACGACGGACGCACCCGAGACCGACAACCCCTACGTCGCCTACAACTGCGTCCGGACCGTCCGGGACGGCGCCGCGGCGGTGCTGGGCAACGGCAGCCACGTCGACCCCGTCGCCGAGAAGTGCGACCGGGGCTACCCGCCCCGGGACGCCCTCGTGGAGGCGCTGCACGCCCTGGACTACGAGAAGGACGACTACGACACGCCCCGCGTGGCGGGCGTGGTGGGCGGCGAGCGGTCGGTCATCGGCATCGTGCGGGAGGACGCCCTGCTGGTGCGGGCGGTCGACGAGCCCACGCTGGTCGCGACCTACGAGCGCGACGCCCCGGAGCCGTTCGGCTTCGGGGCGACGGACGCCGCGGCGGCGGCCCGGGCGGCCTACGACCTCGACTTCGAGCACCCCGTCTGCGCGGCGGGCGTCGCCGTGACCGACGACGGCGTCGAGACCGCGTTCGTCAACGGCGAGTCGTAGACAGGTCGGGTCGGCTCGACCGGTGGCCGCCGGTGCTCAGATGGTGTCCTGGACGATGTTCAGGGCCGCCTCGCGGTCGTCCCAGGAGACGAACACGGCGACCGACGTCGCCGAGGTGATGACGTCGTTGAGGTTGATGTGTGCGTCGGAAAGCGGCGCGACCAGGTCGTGGATGATGCCGGCGCGGCGCGGGATCTCGGCGCCGGCGACCCTGATGACGGCGATGTCCTCGTCGACGGTGACGCTCGAGAGCTCGTCGGAGGCGACCACCTCGTCGTGGAGGACGGTCTCGGCGTCCTCGGCCAGCGACTCGTCGACGTAGACTGTGACCGAGTCCATCCCGCTGGAGACGGCGTCGATGTTGATGCCGTTGTCGGCCAGCGCGCTCGACAGCTCCGAGAGGATGCCGGGGCGGTTCCGGATGGCGCGCCCGGCCACGGTGAGACACGCCAGCGGCTCCTCCCGGAGGTCGACGAGGTTCTGGAACTCGCCCTCGACGCGGGTGCCGCCGGTCAGCAGGTCGCCGTGCTGGTAGTGGACGACCCGGACGTCCATCTCGTCGGTCTTGTACGACAGCGCGGAGGGCGCGACGACCTCGGCGCCCCGGAACGAGAGGTTCCGGAGCTCGTCGACGGTGATCTCCCCGACGTTGCGGGCGCCCTCGA
>CAYWNQ010000276.1:0-2285 GCA_964459695.1 uncultured Halobacteriales archaeon
GCCTCCTCGAGCTTCCGGAGGTGGTCGATGACGGCCTTCGGGCTCACGCCCAGGTACTCGGATATCTCGGTGACGTAGCAGGGTTTGCGCGCCAGCAACCGGAGGATTCGCCGGCGGTTCTGGTTGCCCAGCAGGTCCAGCAGGGCCGCGGAGTCCATCACCGGAGGTTGCGCCCCTGGTGAGAAAAGGGTGACCCCCGTCGCGGAGAGCTACGAATCGCCGCCGCTCCCGTCGGCGTCCTCATCACCGTCGGGCGTCTCGGTGGCGTCGTCCCCGTCGGTCCCGTCGCTCTCGTCGGGCGGACCGGCGTCGGCCGGTGGCCCGGCCCCGTCCGGGGAGCCCCCGCCGTCATCCCGCGCGTCGCCGTCCTCCTCGCCGAACGGCGGCCCGCCGTCCGCCAGGCCCGTCGCGATCGCGGCGACCTCCTGGCCCGTGAGGTTCCGCGCGTCCTCCCGGAGCCTGTCGAGGGCCGTGACGTTCAGCCCGGCGCGCTCGGCGGCGACCGCCGTGCCGTTCACCGACTGCTTGAGCGTGGCGATGCGGGCCCCGAGCCCCGCGGCGCGTGCCCGCTCGACGGCGGTCACGTTGGCGTCCCCGAGCAGGGCGTCGCGGCGGTCGCGGAGCCGCTGTAGTTGGTCGTCGAGCGACGCGACGCGCCGGCGGACGACCGCCGAGCGCCCGGCGTCGTCCGTCCGGTTGAACCGGGCGAGGAACATCCCCTGGCCCACCTCGCCCTCGGCCTCGGCGGCGCTGGCCTGCATGAACGAGGCGACCGCCGTGCCGAAGGTGGCGTTGGCCGAGCCGTTCGCCTGGGGCGATACCTGGGGGGAGGGCCGCTCGGTCGCGGCCGGCCCGGACTGGGCGGCGGTCGCGACGCCGAGGGGGACCGCGAGGGCGACCACGACGAGCACCACGAGCAGCGATCGACCGGTCATCGTGGTCGTGCATTCCGTTGCCACGGATAAAAACCCGGCCTTCGTTCGCGCCGTTCTGACCGTTCACGCGCGGCTTCAGAGTTCCGCTGCGGTTCCGAGAGCGTTCATCACCGGCTCTCGCGGAGTCTCGGGAACGCCCGGCTCGCCGCCCAGACGGTGCCGACCGACAGCGCGACCGACGCCACCGCCAGCCCGGTCCCGGGGTCGTACCGCAGCGGCGGGTGGTAGCCGAACGCGTAGTCGACGACGTCGTTCGCGAGCAGCGCGACCAGCGCCACACCCAGCGCCCCCCGCGTCGTCGCGCCGGCGTGGGGCAGCAGGGATGCCTCGGCGACCAGAGCCAGGTGGCTGAGCAGCACGCCCCAGTAGGCGAGGGGGTCCGGGAAGTACACCCCGAAGCCGCGGTTCAGCGCCACGGCGGTCCAGAGGCCGTACTTCACTAGCCACGCGAACGCCAGCGTGTGGAGGTACGCCAGCGGCCGGTTGAGGGGTACGTCGGCGATGGATCGGCCGAGGTTGGCCAGCAGGGTCGCGAACGCGAGTGCCGCCAGCCCCGCCGCCATCGGTGAGTCGGCGAACAGCGGCCAGAGGAACGTCGACACCTCGTCCAGCCCCCGGCCGACGTACCACCGGGCGCCCAGCACCACCAGCGCGGCGTTGCCGGCGACCAGCCACGAGAGGCTCGGCGCGTTCTCGAGGTAGTAGGCGGCCCACCGGCGCGGGATCACGCCCGCGACTGAATTGCGCGACGGCAAAAGGCTGCCGGCGAACACTTATGCGTGTTAGCGAACCACATGCACACGCACGATGTTCGAGCCGTTCTCCAGCGGCTACTACCTCGGCCGGCTCTACGTGAGCCCCCACGACGGCGACCGGGCCGTGATGAACGACGCCGACCACGAGCAGGTCAACGAGCAGTTGTACGCCGACGACGAGGGCGTCGAGCGCCTCGACCTGCCGCTGGTGATGAAGATCGGCCCCACACACCTGGCCGTCCACGGCGCCGAGGGGGTCCCCGAGCAGACGGTGGCGCTGCCCGCCGACCTCATCGACGAGACGGGGACCGACAACCCGCCGTCGCTGCGCGAGGTGCTGCTGGCGAAGGCCGACCGCGCGGCACAGCTGCTGGGCGTGCCCGAGGAGCCAGCGGTCTGACCACGGGGCGGTATTTTCGGAAAGCGGCGATTGCTTGAGTGCCGCCGTCGATCCACCTCCGTCTCCAGGTGCTCGTGTTCGGGCCACTCCCACCCCGGAACGTCCCGAGGCGCTGACCGCAACAGTTCGCTTGACCGCCACCGGAAAGCCCCGAGGCGCTGGACTGGATGCACGGGCTCGACCGCCGCAACAGCA
>CAYWNQ010000277.1:0-2260 GCA_964459695.1 uncultured Halobacteriales archaeon
GGGAGACAGGCTTACGGCCGGGCCGGTCGAGGCCCGGCCATGGACCAGCTGTTCGCCCCGTGGCGCATCGAGTGGGTCGAGCGCGAGCGGCCCGCCGAGGAGGGCGGCTGCATCTTCTGTGCGCTCCCCGAGCGCGACGACGCCCGCGAGGCCCGGGTCGTAGCCGCCAGCGAGCGGGCGTACGTGGTCCTCAACAACTACCCCTACAACCCGGGCCACTCGATGGTCGTCCCCCGACCCCACGGTGGCGACTACGGGACCCTCGACGACGAAACGCTGCTCGAGCACGCCCGGCTCAAGCAGCGGACCTTCGAGGCCCTCCGCGCCGCGATTGGCCCGGACGGTTTCAACACGGGATTGAACCTCGGTCGGGGCGCCGGTGGCTCCATCGACGACCACCTCCACACCCACGTCGTCCCGCGGTGGAGCGGCGACACGAACTTCATGGCGGTCGTCGGCGAGACGAAGGTCATCGTCGAGGCCCTGGACCGGACCTACAATCGGCTCCACGAAGCGTTCGCCGCCCAGGACGGAACGACCGTGGAGGGAGAGGGGGAGCCCGTTTCGCTGGCGCTTGAGTGACCCCACCGTCGAACACCGTCCGAACGAGCATTCGGGTCGTGCCAGATCCGCTGGCCGCCCATCCCACCCGTTTGGCCGCCGCGACCCGGGTCGGTCAGCCCGGAACGAGCCGTCCGGGATCCGGCAGCGGAGTGAAGTAGGCGCTGAGACCGACGATCGCCGGGAGGACGAAGAGGAGCCCGACCACACCCGCCGACAGGAGCTGCCCCTGGGTGACGTGGATCCGCATCACCAGCCCCCAGAAGACGGTCCACGTCGCCACCGCGACGAGCACGGCCGATCGGAGGAGGACGGTCGATACAGCGGCCTTCAGGCCGGACCAGCTCGGGCCGACATCGGCAAGCCTGACCCCGGACAGGATTGTCTGTTCTGACATCCTCAACGGGATCGGGCATCAATCCCAAGAACCGGGGCGAACGGTTTCAGCCGCCGAAGCTCGACGGTCGGGGGCGATCGTCCGACCAACCCGGCCGTGCAGAGAGCAGCGATGACGGCCGGTCCAGGGATTCTAGCGGGGTTCCCACGCGGCTCCCCGCTGCCACCAGGTCGGTTACCGGTCCGCCGTCCCCACCTGGGTGACGTCGTTCGACAGGCACTCCGGGCAGCTGGCTCGGTCGGGCTGCTTCGCGGACTCGAACGTCGAATCACAGTCCGCGCACTCGAACACCTTGAGCTGGACGCTGTCCCCGCCGACGCCGAACAACTTGTCGATGATCTCGACGACTGCCATACACGGCTCTCTCGGTCCGGAGTAGCATAACCCGGCAGGGGTGGTTTCAGTTCCCGAATACGCGCGCTCCGACCGGGGGAGGAGGCCCGCCAGCGAGCGATAGTGGCAAATGCCGGGCGGGCGAACCGCGCTCCGTGTCGCGACGGCAGGCTGTCCGGCGGGTGGGCTGGGTCGTCCTCGCGGTCAACCTAGCGCTCGCGCTGGCAAAGGGCTGGGTCTACCTCACCTCGGGGAGCCTCGCCGTCGGCTCCGAGGCGGTCAACAGCCTCGCCGACACGGCGTACAGCCTGGTCGTCCTGGGCGGGCTGTTCCTCACCACCCAGCCGCCGGACCCCGAGCACCCGCACGGCCACGAGCGGATCGAGCCGTTCGTCTCGCTGTTCGTCGCGCTCGGCGTCTTCGCGGCCGGCTTCCTCGTGCTCTACCGCGCGGTCACCGGGGTGCTGGCCGCCGGCGCCGCGACGGCCACGTACGGCGCCCCGGCTGCGGGTGTGCTCGTCCTCACCATCGTGGTCAAGTACGCCCTCTACCGGTACGTCCGCGAGGTAGGTGAGACCCGGCGCTCGCCGGCGCTCGTCGCCACCGCGCTCGACAACCGGAACGACATCCTCACGGCCGGGGCGGCGCTGGTCGGCGTCGTCGGGGCGGGCGCCGGCTTCCCGGTGCTCGACCCACTCGCGGCCGGCGTCGTCTCGCTCGGCATCTTCTGGACCGGCTGGCAGATCGTCCGGGACAACGTCGACTACCTGGTCGGCCGGGCGCCCCCCGAACCGCTCCGCCGGGCCATCCTCGAGCGCGCGCTCGACCACCCGGAGGTCCACGGGGCCCACGACGTCGTCGCCCACTACGTCGGCCCGGAGGTCGACGTGAGCCTCCACATCGAGGTCGAGGGCGACCGGACGCTCGCCGAGGCCCACGACATCGAGACGGACGTGGTGGAGGCGATCC
>CAYWNQ010000278.1:0-2243 GCA_964459695.1 uncultured Halobacteriales archaeon
GTACTACGGCGCGATGTGTGCCGCCATCAACTTCGCGTGGGTCAACCGCCAGCTGGTCATGCACCGCACCCGCCAGGTGTTCGCCGACGTGTTCGACCGGTCCTGGGAGGACATGGGGATGGAGCTGCTGTACGACGTCGCCCACAACATCGCCAAGAAGGAGGTCCACGACCTGGGTGACGAGGAGCGCGAGCTCTACGTCCACCGGAAGGGCGCCACCCGGGCGTTCCCCGCCGGCCGCCCGGAGGTGCCGGCGGCCTACCGCGACGTGGGCCAGCCCATCATCATCCCCGGCAGCATGGGCGCCGGGTCGTACGTCCTGCGGGGCGGCGAGGCGTCGATGACCGAGACGTTCGGCTCGACGGCCCACGGCGCCGGGCGGCTGATGTCCCGGACCCAGGCCAAGAACGAGTACTGGGGCGAGGACGTCCGCGACGACCTCCGCGAGCAGAGCCACGTGTACGTGAAGGCCAACAGCGGCGCGACCATCGCCGAGGAGGCGCCCGGCGTCTACAAGGACGTCGACGAGGTCGTCCGCGTCAGCGACGCGCTGGGCATCGGCGACCGGGTGGCCCGGACGTTCCCCGTCTGCAACATCAAGGGGTGAGGCGGGTCCCGGTCGCCCCCGACGGGCCGGCCCCGGGCCGGAACGCACTTGGGCCCCCTGGCGCACGCCTCGTCCATGAACGACAGCGACGCCGGCGGCCTCCAGGGTGCGGGGCAGTCGGCCTACGAGACGCTCGTCGACGTGGTGCTGACCGGCATCGTCGTCATCCTGCCGATCGTGGTGACGCTGTACGTGCTGAGCGTGGCGGTCGGCATCCTCACCAGCGCGATCGCGCCGTTCATCGGGTTGCTGCAGGCCGTGGGCGTACTCGGGGACCTGGAGCAGTTCACCGTCGGCCGGATCCTGGTGCGCGTCGGGCTGGCCGGGAGCGTGGAGGCGTTCCTCGCCGAACTCGTGGCCATCGGGCTGCTCGTCGTCATCATCCTCGCCGTGGGCGTCATCGCCAGGATGCAGTACGGCGACCGGCTCATCGACTACTTCGACCACCTGCTCGCGAGCGTCCCGGGCATCGGCACCATCTACGAGAGCTTCCGGCGGATGGGCGACGTCGTCCTCGACAGCGGCGTCGAGAACTTCCAGTCCGTGAAGCTCGTGGAGTTCCCCCAGGACGGGGTCTACGTGCTGGGGTTCGAGACCGCGACGTCGCCGCTGGCCATCCAGGAGACCGCCGGTTTCGACGGGATGACGACGCTGTTCCTGCCGCTGGCGCCCAACCCGGTGATGGGTGGGTTCCTGACCCACATCCCCGACGAGCGGGTGCTGCCGGTGGACATGACCGTCCAGGAGGCCACCCGGACCATCATCACCAGCGGCATCGCCGCCGACAGCCCCGAGGACGAGGAGTACCGCGACCTCTCCGAGGAGGAGCGCAGCCGCATCACCCGGCTCGACGCCGGCGACGAGACGGGCGCCGGAGACGAGGGCGCCGACGACTGACCGGAGAGGGGCGGGCACCGAGGCGAAGTCCCTAAGGCGCCGGTGGCCCACGTTCGGGCCATGCAGGCGCTGGTCATCGTGGCCCACGGGTCCCACCTCAACCCCGACGCCTCGACGCCCGCCCACCGCCACGCCGACACCGTGCGGGCGACGGGCGCGTTCGACGAGGTCCGGACCGCGTTCTGGAAGGAGGAGCCGGCGGTCGCGGAGGTGCTCCGGACCGTCGCGAGCGACGAGGTGTTCGTGGTCCCGCTGTTCGTCTCGGAGGGGTACTTCACCGAGCAGGTCATCCCCCGGGAGCTCCGGCTGGAGGGCTGGGACGCGGCGGCCTGGGACAGCGACGGCACCTCGGCGACCCACGCGACCCTGTCCGCCGGCGACGTCGACGCAACGGTCCACTACTGCGGGCCGGTCGGGACCCACGACGCGATGACCGACGTCGTCGTGCGGCGCGCCGAGTCGGTGACGGGCGACCCCGACGTCGGCGACGGCGTCGGCCTGGCCGTCGTCGGCCACGGCACCGAGCGCAACGAGAACTCCGCGAAGGCCATCGAGTACCACGCCGACCGCGTCCGCGAGCGCGACCGGTTCGCGGAGGTCAGGGCGCTGTTCATGGACGAGGACCCGGCGGTCGACGACGTCACCGACCACTTCGCGAGCGAGGACGTCGTGCTCGTGCCGCTGTTCGTCGCCGACGGCTACCACACCCAGGAGGACATCCCCGAGGACGTCGGCCTGA
>CAYWNQ010000279.1:0-2242 GCA_964459695.1 uncultured Halobacteriales archaeon
TCACGTTGTCGACGAGCAGCCGCGGCGACCGCACCCGCGACCCCCGGATCGCCTCGTCGATGGCGCTGGCCGCCTCCGTCATCACCCCTTCGCCGTGCCCGACAAGGAGCCGCTCGGCAGCCACCCCCCGGAGCGACCGTGGCGGCGTCAGCCGGAGGACCGGGTGGACGCCGACCCGTTCGTCGCGGGTCCGGAAGAACGACGACGTGCCGAGCGACTCCGGGACGACGAGCGTCCCGCCGACGGGATCGTGCAGCGCGGCCTCGCGCCACACCGGCGTGTTCAGGAGCTTGCGGACCTCGTAGTCGGTCCCCGCGAGGACCTCCGACAGGGATGTCGGGCCCCCGCCGGCCCGTCCCTCGACCCCGCGCATCCAGCCGGGCGCAGCGACGGGGACGTCGTGGCGCTCGGCCACCTGCACCGCGTCGCGCTCGTGGCGGTCGAGCAGCACGGCGACGGCGGCGACGTCCCCGAGCGGCGCGAGGAGGTCGTCGAGCCCGGGTGCGTCGACCGGATCGACGACGACCACGCCGGCGTCTGTCGCCAGCGCGTGGCTGGCGCGCTGCACGTCCTCGCCCGGGTGGGCCATCCAACCGACGCCGTCGTCGAACCGGTCGATCTCGTTGAGCTGGTCGTCGTCTCCGGTCCCCGAGGTCATTGCCGGCGGGACGTGCCGGGCCGGGAAAAGCGAGGGGGAACCGGCCAGCCGGCGGGACAGCTATGGCCCACCCGCTCCAACCGACGGCCATGCTCGAGTCCTTCCGGTCGCTGGCGCTGGAGGTCACGACTCCGGCGGTCGCCGCCTTCTACCGGGACGAACTGGACCTGCCGGTCCTCGCCCGGGACGACGAGGAGACCGTCCTCGACGCGGGCGGCACCGACCTGGTCCTGCGGCGGCCCTCGACGGTGCCGCGGGGCGGGCTCCACGTCCACTACGCGCTCGCGACCGGCCGGTACGACGAGTGGTACGACCGGCTGGCGGGCGACCACGACGTCCACGAGGAGCGGTTCGGCGACGCGCGGTCGCTCTACCTCGACGACCCAGCGGGCAACTGCGTGGAGATCGGCGAGCGCGGGGAGGGCCGGCTCGACGGCGCGTTCGAGCTGGTGCTCGAGGTCGAGGACCTGGACCGCGCCGCCGCGTTCTACCGGACCCTCGAGCTCGAGGTGGTCGACGTGGGCGACCGCCGGCCCCGGATGCGGCTGACCGCCGGGCCGTTCGACCTGGAGCTGTGGGAACCACAGCTCGGCATCGCGGACGCGCGTGGCGGCGTGCACGTCGACGCCGAGTTCGGAGTCGCGGACCCGCGTGCCACGGCCGAGGCCGTCTCGGCCATTGCGGGTCGGGTCGAGGTGGTCGACGGCGACGCCCGGGTGAAGGACCCCGACGGGCACTACCTCACGTTCCGTCAGCGGTAGCCCAGGGTGGCCGGCCTACACCCGACCGGCGTCGATGTCGGTGCCCGGCGGGGAGACGACCAGGAACTCCCGGAAGTGCATCAGTTCGCCGTCCATCTCGGCGATGTCCCCGGCGAACCCCGCCGCGAGGTCGTGGAGATCGCCGTCGATACGCAGGACGAGCACCGCCCCGTCGGCGACCTCCTCGACCCACTCCTCGGGTGGCGTCTCGCCGTCCAGGAAGCCCAGCACGACTCGGTCGCCGGCGGTCGGCTCGTCGATCTCGCTCTCGGCGGCCTGGAGGTCGAGGTCGAAGTCGCCCATGTCCCCCAGTCCGGACGGTGGGGCAAAAACCTCACCCTCCGGCGCGCGCGAGGTCCCCGGCGGCGACGAACGGGTCGTCGGCGGTCACCAGCGCCAGCAAGTCCACGGCGGGGGATGCAGCACCCTGCGGTAGTCATTTAGGTCGTATTAACACGCTGCCCCCGGCTGCGTCCGGCGGTTTCCCGCGAGGTGCCGGGAACGGTCCCGGCTCGCAACATCTGTCCCAAGGACAGCTTTATATACTCCGACGGGTCTTTCCACGGTTGCCATGACACGAGAGGGCACGTCGGCCAAGCCGGCGGATCGAGTTCTTCCAGGGCACACTGGACAGTAGCTCCGAGATAGACGACGCACGGATCTTCGACACCACGCTCCGCGACGGGGAGCAGTCACCGCGAACGTCGTTCTCCTACGAGGACAAGCGCGAGATAGCCGCGGTGCTCGACGAGATGGGGACCCACGTCGTCGAGGCGGGGTTCCCGGTCAACTCCGACGCGGAGTTCGAGGCGGTGCGCGACAT
>CAYWNQ010000280.1:0-2233 GCA_964459695.1 uncultured Halobacteriales archaeon
GCGATCATCCGCCCGTGGGCGGCCTCGCGGGCCCGGTGGCCGGCGCCCCCGTCCTCCCGGCGGCGGGCGGCGTAGCCCGCGACCGAGAGGGCGTCGACCAGCGCCGACTCGTCGACGTCGGGGTCGTGGTCGACCCGGACCGTCTCGGTCACGTAGCTGGCCTCGGCCCCGGCGACGCCGTCGGCGTCCGTGGCCACCGCCTCCAGGAACGTCTCGCAGGTCGCACAGTGCATGCCGTCGACCCGGAGGAACGACCGCTCGGTGTCGCCGTCCGGGCCGTCGGCACCGCGCTCGTCCTCGCCGGCGGCGACGGTCTCGCGGACGTCGGCCTCGTCGACGCCCTCCACCTCGTCGAGCGCCCCGTGGACCTCCCGGCAGCCCGGACAGCAGAAGACGCCGTCGTCGGTCGGGACGCGACCGCGCGACAGCGACAGCCCGCAGAGGTCACAGGTTCCCGTCACGGCCCCGTCCCCTCCCGGGCCGTCGGCGGACCCCCGGCTCGATGCGGGGCACGCAGCGCCACCACGGACCGCGGGCGAGGGGCCATCTGTCGGACTCGGAACCGTCGACGGTACGGCCAGACGACGAATAGGCGTTTCGTTAGGCGGAGGAAAACGGAACGGCGGGGCGGGGGCCGACCGGAGCGACCCGCCGGAACCGGGTGGACAGTAACAGCCTCGGCCGGGGTCCTACCGGGCTGCACCCGGACGTTGGGCGTCCGCCGGCCTAAGGGTGGTGCCGCGTTCCACCGGTGGATTCAAGCACCCCCGGAGGGCAGTCGGGTCCCCGACCGACGCCGACACCCCCGCCTGTCATGGACGGCCGCTGTAAGGGGTGTTATGGAGTCACACACCCACGAATCGCCAGCGGGCGACGGTGTCGTCACGGCCGGCGAATCGCCGGTGGTTTTATGCCAGTCGACGCACATCAGCCGGTATGGTCGACCAGTGTCTGAACTGCGGCGGGGAGGCCGACGACACCCACGAGATCCTCGTCAGGAGCAACAACCACCGGGACGTCCCGCTGTGTGCGGACTGTCACGACGCGATCTCGGCGAAGATCGACGCCTGACTAACCGGCGGAACTGACGCGGACCTTTTTAGGGGTGGGTTTCCTACCGGCTGCCAGCGACCCACCCGTGTTGCACGACGACATCTCCGTCCTCCACGTCGACGACAACCAGGCGTTTCTCGACCTGGCCGCGGAGTTCCTCGAGCGCTCGAACGCCGACCTGACCGTCCACAGCGAGTCCAACCCCGACATCGCCCTCCAGCTGGTCGAGACCGAGGAGCTCGACTGCGTCGTCAGCGACTACAACATGCCCGACATGAACGGCGTCGAGCTCTGCGAGCAGGTGCGCGAGCGGGACGCCGACCTGCCCGTCGTCCTGTTCACCAGCCAGGACGACGAGGACCTCGTCGAGCGGGCGCTCGCCGCCGGCGCCTCGGACTACGTCCGCAAGTCCTCGGGCACCCACCAGTACACGCTGCTGGCGAACCGGATCGAGCTGCTGGTCTCCCGGCGGCGGGCGTTCGACCGCATCGGCGCGGCGGACCGACCCTCGTCGCGGTGACCTACTCGGAGTCGGCCAGCCGGCGCAGCGGCGACGCGCAGTTCGCGCAGTAGGCGAACTCCAGCCCGTTCTGGGTGCCACACCGCGGGCAGACGCCGGGCTCGCGGTCGTACTGGTCGATGGCCGCCGGCAGCGTCGTGGTCGGGTCGTCGATGGCCGGGCCCTCCCGCTCGACGAAGCTGCCGAGCAGGTACGCCGCCGGGAGCTGGAGGAGACAGACCGCGACCACCAGCGCGACGCCCCAGGCGAAGGGGCCCATGGGTGGACGGCCGAAATGGGTGGGCATGAATGTTTGGGTGACGGTGGGGTGGATTCGGAAGGACGGACCGGCAGAGCGACATGCCTTTGGGCCTCCTGGGAGGTGTCGTGGGCCATGAGCGCTCTCTACGTCGGCATCCTGGCCGGGAGCGGTCTCCTCGTCGGCCTTCTGGCCGCCGGCGTGGTCTACGCGGACGCCGGCCGCCGCGGGATGGCCCGGACGGGACGGCTCCTGGTGGCGGCCAGTCTGGGGACCGGTAGCTTCGCCGGCTTCCTGATCCCGTACGTCTTCGAGGGGCCGGTCCGGACCGCGTACTTCCACCTCCTCAAGAGCCGGCCGATCGCCGTCTCGCCCGTCGAGTGGGTCGCGGTGAGCGTCGCGACCGGCCTCCTGCTCAGCGT
>CAYWNQ010000281.1:0-2231 GCA_964459695.1 uncultured Halobacteriales archaeon
CCCGGCGTGAGCGTGATGGAGTTGGCGATGGTGGTGACCGCGGCGTCGGTCTCGACGCGCAGCGGGATCTCGACGACGACGGGCTCGATGGGCAGCGACGGGTGGAGCACCCGGTAGGCGACGTCGACGTTCGCGGTCAGCAGCTCCCGGAGGAAGACGAGCACGTACAGCACCGCGTACGGCGCCGCCCGGACCGACCGCCCGACGGCGACGTCGTCGAGGTAGAACCGCCGGAGCCCGTACGCCGTGGGCAGCCCCACCGCGAGCCCGATGAGGAACTCGCCGGGCAGGGTCGCGAGGGTGACGCCGCGGACGAACAGCCACAGCACCGCGAGCACGACGCCCATCACGGGCCACTTCCTCATCCCTCGACCACCCCCGGATCGACCGCCTCGACGTAGCGCTCGGCGGCGAGCGCGGCGTCGGCGGCGTCGGTGGCCGCGTCGAACAGCGGGTCGAACCAGACGCCGAAGCCGACGACCGCCAGCGCCAGCACCACGGTGGTCGCGACCAGCGGCGCCTCGCGTCGGTAGCCCACCGGGTCGCCCCAGAACCCGCGGTTCCAGGCGCGGGTGACGTACGCGACGGTGAGGACGGCGCCGCCCAGCGCCGCCGCGAGCGCGAGGTCCGCGCCGGCCCGGCCGGCGACGTCGAACACCAGCAGCTTGCCGAAGAAGCCCGTCAGCGGCGGGATGCCCACCAGCGCCAGCGCCCCGACGAGCACCGCGCCCGACAGCACGGGGTCGCGCTCGGCGAGGCCGCCCAGCTCCGCGAACTCGATGGTGCCGGCGCCGGCGTAGACGGCGCCGCTGGCCAGGAACAGCAGCCCCTTGGCGAGGCCGTGGTTGACGGCGTAGACCAGCGCGGCGGCGACCCCCAGCGCCCGGAGGGACGGGTCGGCGGCGGTCGCGGCGATGCCGAGCGGCAACACGACGAAGCCGATCTGGCCGATGGAGGAGTACGCCAGCAGGCCGTCGATATCGGGCCGCGAGACGGCGCCGAGGCCGCCCAGCGCGATGGAGGCGACCGCCATCAGGACCATCACCGGACCCAGGAAGGCGAGGATGGTCCCGCCGTCCAGCCCGGGGAACGAGACCGGGACGTCGGCGCGGGCGAAGACCGTGAACGACAGCCGGATCATCGCGTAGATGCCGACCTTCTTGACCACGCCGGCCAGCACCGCGGTGACGGGCGCGGGGGCGGCCCTGTAGGCCGAGGGCACCCACCACTGGAACGGCACGATACCGGCCTTCAGCGCGAACACGGTGAACAGCACGACCGCCAGCCCGAGCACCGGGACCGGGTCGATGCCGTAGGCCTCGTGGGCGGCGAGCCGCCGGGACATGTCCGCCATGTTGAGCGTGCCGGTGGTGGCGTACAGGCCGCCGATGGCGAGCAGCATCATCGCCGAGCCGGCGAGGTTGAGCACGACGTACCGCAGCGCGGCGTTGGTGTGGCGGGGGCCGCCGTAGAACACCACGAGGACGTAGGAGGCCATCAGCATCACCTCGAACCAGACGAACAGGTTGAACACGTCGCCGGTGAGGAAGGATCCGGAGACGCCGACCAGCATCAGGTGGAACAGCGCGTGGTACGAGAGGCGCTGGTCGCGGTCGTCGAGGTAGAACACCGAGAACACCAGCGCCGGCACCGCGACCGCGGCGGCCAGCGCGAGCATCAGCACCGCGAGCGCGTCGGCGACCAGCGAGATGCCGAAGGGCGCCGGCCAGCCCGACACCTGGTAGACGAGCGGCCCGCCGGTCGCGACGCGGGCGAACAGCACGGCGACGCCGGCGGCGTAGGCCAGCCCGCCGGCGACGCTGACGGCGCGCTGGAGCCGCGGCGCCCGGCGCAGCGCGAGCGCCAGCACCGCGGTCGCGAGCGCCGCCAGCATCGGCGCGACGACGACGTGGGGCGGCCCGGTCACGGCTCGTCACCTCCGGCGAGCTCGGCGGTGCTGATGGTGCCGTGCTCCTCGTAGACGCGGTAGGTGAGCGCGAGCGCGAACGCCGTCGTCCCGAATCCGATGACGATGGCGGTCAGCACCAGCGCCTGGACCAGCGGGTCGGTGACGCCCTCCGTGGAGCCGTGGAGCACGGGGACGGTCCCCTCCAGGCCGCCCATGGTGACGAGGTAGACGTTGGCGGACTGGCTGATGATGGTGATGCCCCAGACCACCCGGACCAGGTCCCGGCGCAGCGCCAGGTAGGTGCCGACGGCGAACAGCGACC
>CAYWNQ010000282.1:0-2230 GCA_964459695.1 uncultured Halobacteriales archaeon
ACCACGGCCGCCGAGTGGGGGACGTTGGCGTCGAGGGTCTCGTACGTGACCTCGATCCGCCACCCCAGGGGCACCACGTAGGTGGCGTTCCCGTCGTAGTAGCCGTTGAAGTTCCAGGCCGCGTTCGCGCCGCCGAGGCCGGCGTACAACTCCAGCTCCACCAGCGAGTCGGCGGCCGAGTACCGGAGGTACCGGGCCGCCTCGGTCAGCTCCGGGCCCTCCTGCTCCGCGGCCCCGTCGGCCTCCGCCTCCGCCGGCGCCTCCGCACGGTCCGCCTCTCCGTCGCCCTCCCCGCCGCCGCACGCCGGGACGAGCAGCGGCACCAGGAGCAGGGCGGCGGCCAGCGCGGTGCGGTGCGCCGCGGCGGCGAGCCGGCGGCTGCGGACGTCGGACGGGTCCATGAGCTCCTCCGTGGGTGGGGGTTCGCCCGGCCACGAAACACGACCGGGGCGCGAACCGCGCCCCGGCGTGCTCCGCGCTTCTCTGTGTGTGGTACACCGACCGGCAGCCGCGATCCGTCGCCGGCGGCCGGCCGGGCCCGTCCGCTCAGTCGGGCAGGGCGAAGGTGAAGAGGGCGTCGCCCCGGCGGTAGCCCGTCTGGAAGAGCCCGCCGCAGGCGATCGTGACGTACTGCGTCCCGTCCAGCTCGTAGGTCATGGGCGCGCCGTTGCAGCCGGCGCCGGCGTTGAACTGCCACAGCAGCTCGCCGGTCTCGGCGTCGAAGGCGTCGAAGTGGCCGTTGCCCTCACCCGTGAAGACCAGGCCGCCGGACGTGGCCACCGAGCCCCCGACCATCGGGTCCTCGGTCTGGTGGCGCCAGGCGATCTCGCCGGTGTTCACGTCCACCGCCACGACGTAGCCCCACTGCTCCTCGCCGGGGATGCCGGTGAAGGCGCTTCCCAGCCAGAGCTGCCCGGGCTCGTAGTCCTGGCGCGAGGTGGAGTAGTGCATCGGCTGGTGGAGGGCGTCGATGTACATGTAGCCCAGCTCGGGGTTGAAGGAGACCGGCGACCACTCGGCCCCTCCGTTGGCCCCGGGCAGCATGCGGGTGCCCTCCTCGGTGGGCAGCGCGAACAGGTTCTCGTGGGGCACCCAGTTCGTCGAGCGCCGGATCCGCTCGCCGGTCTCGGCGTCCAGGACGTAGCTCCAGCCGGTCTTGCCCGCCTCGATCACGGCCTTCGTGCCGTCCTCGAGCTCCACGAGCGCCGGCGGGCTGGCCGCGTCCAGGTCCCAGACGTCGTGGGGCAGGTACTGGTGGCACCACTTCTTCGAGCCGTCGTCGATGTTGATGGCGCAGACCGACTCCGTCCACAGGTTGTCGCCGGGCCGGACGCTGCCGTCCAGGTCGGGGGACGGGTTGCCGATGGCGACGAAGACCGTGTTCGTCTCCTTGTCGATGGCCGGCGTCATCCAGATGGAGCCGCCTCCCCGCTGCCAGGAGTCGGCGTACTGGGCCGAGTCGGCCTTCTCCTGCTCGATGTCCCGGTTCAGGTCCTCGCCCCCGGGCGTGGTCTCGGCCCACTCCCCCCACCAGCCGCCGTCCTCCGGCGACGGGATGGTGTGCCAGGTCCACAGCAGCTCGCCGCTCTCCGCGTCGAAGGCCTTGAGGAAGCCCCGGATGCCGTACTCGGCGCCGGAGGTGCCGATGAGCACCTTCCCGTCGTAGACGACGGGCGCCATCGTCTCGGAGTAGCCCTCCTCGGGGTCGGCGACCTGGGTCTCCCAGACCATCTCGCCGTTCTCCTGGTCCAGGGCCACGAGCCGGGCGTCCAGCGTCCCCATGTAGAGGTTGCCGTAGGCGGCGGCCACGCCCCGGTTGTTCGGGCCGCAGCAGAGGTTGGTGGTCCCCAGGTCCTCCTGCATCTCCGTCCGCCACAGCTCCTCGCCCGTCCGGGCGTCGATCGCCATGACGTTGTTGTAGGGGGTGGTGAGGTACATCACGCCGCCGTAGACCAGGGGCGTGGCGGTGAAGGACCCCAGCCGCCCGATGCCGGTCTGGTAGACCCAGGCCGGCGTGAGCCGGTCGACGTTGTTCGTGTTGATCTGGTCCAGCTCCGACCAGCGCTGGTTCGTGTAGTCGTGGCCGTACATGAGCCACTCGGCGTCGTTGGCGTCGGCGCCTCTCAGCATCGAGTCCGTCACCTGGACGAACTCCGGCTCGGCCATCTCCTCCGTCTGCTGCTCCCCCTGCTGCTCGGGCACCTCGCAGGCCCCCAGCGACAGCGCCACC
>CAYWNQ010000283.1:0-2222 GCA_964459695.1 uncultured Halobacteriales archaeon
AGCTCCTCGCCCGGCGCGATGGCGAGGTACGACAGCGGGATGAGCACCAGCAGGAAGGTGGGGTCGCCCTCGGTCGCCTGCTGCTCGATCTGGCTCTCGGCGATCTCGACGCCGGTTATCTGGAAGAGGAGGCTGATGACGATGATGCCCCCGAGGAGCCCGATGGCGCCCCCGACTGCGTAGACGACATCCCGGAGGCCCGGGACCCGCAGGTCGATGTACGACCAGGGCAGGTCCCGGACGCCGACGTACAGCACCGTCAGCAGCGCCAGCGCCACCGCGAACACCGAGGTCGTCACCGTCGTCTGCAGCGCGAAGGAGGGGTCCTCGACGACCGACCCCAGCACCACCGCCCCGATCGAGGCGATCAACGAGCCGACCAGGAGCGCGGCGGCGCCGATGCCGACCGCCACCGCAGACGCCCGCAGCTTCCCGAGCAGCCGCGCCGTCGACAGGTCCAGTCCGTCGGCGACCGCCGCCGGGACGCCTGCCAGTGCCGCGACGCCGGCGATCACGGCCCCGCGGTTGCCGGCCAGGACGTCCGTCCCCGCCGCCTCCATCGCCCACACCGCCGCCGCGACCACGCCGAGCAGCGCGACGGCGGCGACCGTGCCGCTGACCCGCGGGGCCAGGACGTCGTACCGGCCGAGCGCGGCGGCCAGCAGCGCGACGGCGGACAGCGCCGCGGCGACGACCGCGAGCCCGACCGGGATGGCGTCGGTGCTCGCCCACCCCAGCGTGCCCACGGCCTCGAGCCCGGCGACCGACGCCGCCAGGGCCACGCCGGCGAGGACCACGCCGGCACTCGCACCGGGTCGTTCGGCCATACCGGGCGTGGGCGTCGCCGCCCTAAAGGGCCACCGCTTCCGGTCGGGTCAGTCGACGACGCGGGTGTGCTTGGCCCGGACGGCGTCGGCCTCCGGGTACTCGCCGCCGCCGAGCAGCCCCCTCGCGGCCCGCTTGCCCCACTCGACGGCGGGCTGGGTGAACGTCTCGACGTCCAGCAGTTCGCCGGCCAGGACGCAGGCGGCCTCCATCCCGTAGAGGAGCTCCCCGACGCCCCGGGCGTCGAGCCGGTCGACCTCGATCCGGACGTTCGGGCGGTCGGCGGCGGCCAGCGACGCCTCGGTGGCCCGGAACTCCGCGTCCATGAGGTCGCCGAGACCGTCGTCGCCGAGGTAGGACAGCCCCTCGACGTCCGCCGCCGGGATGGCCACGTCCTCGCGCTCGCGGGGGCGCACGAGCGTGACCAGCTTGTCGGGCCGGCCGGCGCGGTAGAGCTGGAGCTGGGAGTGCTGGTCGGTGACCCCCAGCGCCCGGACCGGCGTCTGGCCCCGCCCGTCCTTGCCGAGCGACTCGGCCCACAGCTGGGCGACCCACTCGGCGAACGGCTCCAGGGCCTCGGCGTAGGGCATCACGGCGTTGACGTGGGCGCCCCGGCGCTCCAGCGCGGTCGCCACCGCGCCGTAGGCGTAGCCCGGGCAGTCGAACAGCGACCCGGCGAGCGACCGCCGGCCGGCCTCGCCGCCGGCCACGACGCCGTCGACGTCACAGCCCAGCATCGCCGCCGGCACCAGCCCCACCGGGGACAGCGCCGCGAACCGGCCGGGGACGCCCTCGGGCACGTCCAGCGCGACGAGGTCCCGGTCGTCTGCCAGCCGCCGCAGCGGGCCCTCCTCGCCGGTGGTGACCACGGTCCGCTCGGTCCAGTCGACGCCGGCGGCCTCGTAGGCCTCCCGGACGATCAGGAAGTTCGCCAGCGTCTCGGCGGTCGTCCCCGACCGGGAGACGACGTTGACCGCCGTGCGCTCCAGCGGCAGGTCGGCCAGCAGCGCCCGGACGTGCTCGGGGTCGACGTTGTCGAGCACGTGGTGGCCCGCGGCGCCAAGCGCCCGCGTCACCGTCGTCGCCCCGAGCGCCGAGCCGCCGATGCCGACCGTGAGGACCTGGTCGGCGTCGACGCCGGCCACCGCCGACCGGATGGCCGCCGGGTCGGTCCGTTCGGGGAGGGTGAGCGTGGCGTACCCGAACTCGTCGTCGGCCATGCCACTCGCGATGGTCTCGTGGGCCGCGGCCACCTCCTCGTCCAGCGAGGCGAGGTCCCCCTCGTCCAGCCCAGGACTGGCCACGGCGGCCATCGCGTTCCCGATGTCGACGTCCATGCCGGCCCGCAGGGCGGCCAGCACAAAGGCCTACGGGGTCACCCGAGCCCGGACGGCGTA
>CAYWNQ010000284.1:0-2204 GCA_964459695.1 uncultured Halobacteriales archaeon
TGGTGTAGTACATCGACTCGAGGTCCTGGGCCTGGCGGACGACCACCCGCCGGACCCCGTCGATGGGCACCCGCGAGCGGATGACCGGGATGACCGACTCGTCCTGGGCGCCGTCGGTGACCACCAGCGCGCGGACGTCCTCGCTTGTCGCCAGCGACGCGAGCACGGTGTCGACCTCCTCGCCCACCTCGCGCGTGGCCGCGACGTCGCCCCGCGGGACGCCGGTTACGACCGCGACCTCGACGGCCTCCTCGCCCTCGGCCGCCAGCTCGTCGTGGAGGTGGACGCCCTCGAACAGCACGTTGACGTCCGAGTCCTCCGGGTCGGCGGTCGCGAGCGCCACGGCGGCCTCCTCGACGCGCTCGCGGCCCACCACCGGGGTGTCGAACTCGGTCTTCCGACCGAGGTCGTCGTCCAGGTCCACGCACAGGACCAGTAGCATCGCTCTCGCGTCGGTGTAGGCTCGGGGCACTTATCCGTCTTCGGGGTGGCGTGGTGGCGCTGTTCAGTGTCGGATCGTTCCCTCGATACCGCCCGGGCGCAAGCTCGCGTAGCGGCCGGCGGGCCAGGCCACTCCCCGTGGTCGTGCCGAGGGCACCCGAGCCCGGTTCGAACGGTCGCCGTCGCCAGGTTCCACTTCCGCCCCACTCGGCGCGGGTTTATCCTCGTGGCCACCCCACGGCCGACTGCACACGCTCCCCTCCTTCCCGAAAACATACCACCGAGCCGCGGCTACGTCGGGCCATGCTCGAGGCAGCGGACGTCCTGGACGCCCGGGACCGCGTCGACGAGGTCGCCCGCCGGACGCCGCTGGACTACTCCCACACCTTCTCGACGCGCACGGGTGCGGAGGTCCACCTGAAGCTGGAGAACCTCCAGCGCACGGGCTCGTTCAAGATCCGCGGCGCGACCAACAGGATCGCCCTGCTCGACGACGCCGACCGCGAGGCCGGCGTCGTCACCGCCTCCGCCGGGAACCACGCCCAGGGCGTCGCGCTGGCGGCATCCCGGGCCGGCGTCGACGCGACCATCGTGATGCCCGAGCACGCGCCCATCTCGAAGGTCGACGCCACGCGGAGCTACGGCGGCGAGGTGGTGCTCCACGGCGACACCTACGAGGCCGCCCAGCGCCGGGCCCACGAGATCGAGGCCGACGAGGACCGGACCTACATCCACGCCTTCGACGACGAGGCGGTGATGGCGGGCCAGGGCACCGTCGGCCTGGAGGTCCTCGAGGAACTCCCGGAGCCCGACGTCGTGGTCGTCCCCGTCGGCGGGGGCGGCCTGGTCAGCGGCGTCGCGACCGCCGTCAGCGCCCGGCGGCCCGAGGCCCGGGTGGTCGGCGTCCAGGCCGAGGGGGCCGCGGCGATGGCCGACTCGCTCCGGAAGGGCCGCCGCGTCGAGGAGTCCGTCACCGACACCATCGCCGACGGCATCGCCGTCGGCGCGCTCGGCGAGGCCACCTTCGAGGTGGTCCGCGAGCGGGTCGACGAGGTCGTCACGGTGCCTGACTCGGCGATCGCCATGGCGGTCGTGGACCTGCTGGAGCGCTCGAAGACCCTCGTCGAGGGCGCGGGCGCGGTGGCCGTGGCCGCGCTGGTGGAGGGGACCGTGGCGTACGAGGACGACGACGTCGTCGTCGCCTGCCTCTCGGGTGGCAACATCGACCTCAACGTCCTCACGACGGTCGTCATGCGCGGCCTCGTCGAGCGGGGGCGCTACCTCAAGCTCAGCACGGTGCTGAAGGACCGGCCGGGCGCCCTCGAGCGGCTGCTGGAGGTGCTCTCGGCGGCCAACGCCAACATCTACGGCATCCAGCACGACCGCACCTCCAGGGACATCGCCATGAACGCCGCCGAGGTCGAACTCGACGTCGAGACCCGCGGCCACGACCACGCCGCGGCGCTGATCGAAGAGCTCGAGGACCACGGCTACGAGGTCGAGGTCCTGGTCTGAG
The DNA here is from genome assembly GCA_964459695.1 of uncultured Halobacteriales archaeon. Lineage (GTDB taxonomy): Archaea > Halobacteriota > Halobacteria > Halobacteriales > Haloarculaceae > CAYWNQ01. Next base: position 1,958 of record CAYWNQ010000284.1, read on the forward strand.
GGGTGCGCGCGCCGGGCCGACGCGTCAGTGCGAGCGCCGGGGCTCGTCCAGCAGCGCCGGGCGCTCGGTACCCACCGTCGTCGGGCTCGACGCCGGCGGCCGGGACGGCCCGTGCGGTTCGGACGCGCCGCCGACGCCAGCCCTATCCCGGTCGGCGGCGAACGGCCGGCCATGCGCGTCGAGTACGACCGGGACACCTGCATCGGGATGTTCCAGTGTGTCGCCGAGTGGGACGCCTTCGAGAAGG
>CAYWNQ010000285.1:0-2192 GCA_964459695.1 uncultured Halobacteriales archaeon
TCGAGACCGACGCCGCGGTCACCACCATCGCCAACTCCATCACGCTCACGCCGGGCACGCTCACGATGGACCACGACGCCGAGACCAACACGCTGTACGTCCACGCCCTGAGCGCGCCCGACCCCGACCGCGTCGTCGCGCCCATCCGGACCTGGGAGGACCTCGCGCTGCTGGTGTTCGACGAGGATGCCGAGCCCGGCGACCCGCCGCCGCGTCCCGGGGGTGAGCCCGATGGCGGGTGAGCTGCCCTGGTTCCTCGCGACGGCGGTGTTCGGCGGCCTGGTGCTGTCGGCGGCGGTGACGCTGCTGGCGAGCTACCGGGTCATCCGTGGCCCCACCACGCCCGACCGGGTCGTCGGGCTGGACACCATCGGCACCAACGTGGTCGCCATCGCGGTGCTGTGGGCCGTCTGGACCGACCGGGGCCTGTTCATCGACGTCAGCCTGGTGCTGGCCATCATCGGCTTCGTGAGCACCATCGCCGTCGCCCGGTACGTCACCGAGGGGGACATCGTCGAATGACCGTCCTCCGCCCCCTCCTCGTGACCGCGCTCGTCGTCGTCGGCCTGTTCTTCCTGATGGTGGGCACCGTCGGGCTGCTCCGGCTGCCCAACGTGTACAACCGGATGCACGCCACCTCCAAGGCCACCACGCTGGGCGCGGCCTCCATCTTCCTCGGCGCCGCCGTCCACTTCGGCCCGCACGGCGCCGGCCTCGTCTCGCTGGTCGGCATCGTGTTCCTGTTCCTCACCGCGCCCACCGGCGCGCACATGATCTCCCGGTCGGCCCACCGGATGGGCGTGCCGTTCCTCGAGGACGTCACCTGGCCGGGCATGGTCGGCGGCCCCGCCGAGGGCGAGCCCGAGTCCCAGGGGGAGCTCGACGACGACGCGTAGGCCGGCGGCGCTACAGCTCCCGGGACAGCTCCCGGGCCACCCGCTCGCCCAGGGCGTACTTGTCGCCGCGGTACCGCCCCACGGTGTCCTCCCGGACGATGAGCACCCGGGTGTAGTCCTCGCCCATCACGCTGGCGTCGTTGGCGACCACGAACGCCAGCCCCGCCCGCGAGAGCGTCTCGCGGGCCCGGGCGATCATCGCGTCGTCGTCGCCGCCGGTCTCGACCTTGAACCCGACGATGGCGAGGTCGGGGTTGGCCTCGCGGACCTCGTCGATGATGTTGGGCGTGGGATCGAGGTCCAGCGTCAGGTCCCGGCCCGACCGGATCTTCTCGGGCGTCGGGTCGACGGTGTAGTCCGACACCGCCGCCGCAGACACGAGCGCGTCGGCGCCGTCGACGTGGCGCTCCACCGCCGCGAGCATCTCGGCGGTGCTGGTCACCTGCTCGACCTCGGCGAACCCCACGTCGTCGCCGTCGTGGACCAGCACCACCTCGGCGCCGCGGGCGTGACACGCCCGGGCCACCGCACGGCCGGTCTGGCCCGACGCGCGGTTGGTGAGGACCCGCACCGGGTCGATGGCCTCGCTGGTCGCTCCGGAGGTGACCACCACCCGGCGGCCCTCGAGGAACTGCTCGGTCCCGACCCGGGAGACGCCGAGCACGATGGCCTCCTCGGTGGCGATCTTGGCCTTCCCCTCCTCGACCCGGGGCTCGACGAAGTCGACGCCCCAGTCCTCGAGCCGCTCGATGGCGTCCAGCACGCCGGGGTGGTCGTACATCGGCTCGTGCATCGCCGGCGCGACCACCACCGGCACGCCCGCGCCGAGCGCCGTGGTCGCGCAGGTCGTCACCGGCGTGTCGTCGATGGCCGACGCCATCTTCCCGACGGTGTTGGCGGTCGCCGGCGCGACCAGCAGGACGTCGGCCCAGCCGTCGGTGCCACAGAGCTCGACGTGCTCGACGGCGCCGGTGAGCTCCGTGACGACGTCGCGGTCGGTGGCGTAGGCCAGCGCCTCCGGGTCGACGATGCCCTCGGCGGCCCCGGTGGTCACCGCCCGCACCTGGGCGCCCCGCCGCCGGAGCTCGTGGGCCAGCTCGACCGTCTTGACGGCAGCGATGCTGCCGGTCACCCCCAGCGCGACGTTGACGCCGTCCAGCATTGCTCCCGCGTTCGGCGGCAGGGGCCAAAAGCTACCGGGGCCTCGGCGGCGACCTCCGGACCGCTCTGCAGGCGTCATAGCAGTGCTGGACCGCCGCCACCGCCCGGAACGCCCCGAGGCGCTGGCTAGCATGC
>CAYWNQ010000286.1:0-2180 GCA_964459695.1 uncultured Halobacteriales archaeon
GGGCAACCACGAGGTGATGATGCGGGGGACGTTCGCCAACGTCCGCATCGAGAACCAGCTGCTTGACGGAGTCGAGGGGGGCTATACCGTGCATCACCCCTCCGGCGAGGAGACCACCGTCTTCGAGGCGAGCGAGCGCTACCGAGACGCGGACGTCCCGCTGGTGGTCCTCGCCGGGGAGGAGCTCGGGACGGGGTCGAGCCGCGACTGGGCCGCAAAGGGGACCGACCTGCTCGGCGTGCGGGCGACCCTTGCCGAGAGCTACGAGCGGATCTTCCGGGACAACCTCGTCGGCATGGGCGTCCTGCCGCTGCAGTTCGAGCCGGGCGACTCCTGGGCCTCCCTCGGCCTCGACGGCACCGAGGACTACCACATCCGTGGCCTCGACGACGGGCTCGAGGTCGCCGACGAGCTGACGGTCGTCGCGACCCGGGACGACGGCACGTCGGTGACGTTCCCCGTGACCGCCCAGGTCGGCACGCCGGCCGCGGTCCGGTACGTCGAGCACGGCGGCATCCTCCACTACGTCCTCCGACGGCTCCTTCGCGAGTAGGCTGGCCCGACTTCCGCCCGCTTATGCCCGGTCGTCGCGTCGCGCCGTGCGTGACGTTCCCGCAGCCGTCCTCCGGGCAGCTAGCCGCCGGGGGCGTGGGGCTCACCATCGCCGGGATGGCGGGCGGCACCGTGCTGCTGCTCGCCTCGGCGTACCCCTCGGTCGGGTGGCTGTTGTTCATTCTCAGCTTCGGCGGCTGGTTGGGTGCCGCCCTGCTCGCCCTTCGGGAGGGATGGCACCGCGGTTGGTTCGACCGGTGACCCGCCGAACCGACCCATTCTTGGCCGGGCGTCGTCCACACGTGACCATGCTCACGTTCGTCGGGCTCGGCCTCTACGACGAGCGGTCAATCACGCTCGAGGGGCAAGCGGCGATCCGCGGGGCTGACCACGTGTTCGCCGAGCAGTACACGAGCCGGTTGGCCGGCGCGACGGTACGCGACCTCGAACGCTTCCATGGCGTCGACATCGAACGCCGCGACCGCGCCGGCGTCGAGCAGCATCCCGGAGCCATCCTGCAACCGGCAGAGACCGACGACGTCGCCTTCCTTGTGGGGGGCGATCCGCTCGTCGCCACGACGCACGTCGATCTTCGCTTGCGAGCCCACGACCAGGGGATCGACACCCGCATCGTCCACGGCACCTCGGCCCAGACCGCCGCGGCCGGACTGACCGGCCTCCAGAACTACCGCTTCGGGAAGGCCACGACCCTGCCGTTTCCCGGCTCCCGTGGCCCCGCGGTTCCCGACAGCGTCATCGAGACGCTCCACGAGAACTGGACCCGGGGGCTGCACACGCTCGTCTACCTCGACATCGAGGCGGCCGAGGATCGCTACCTGACGGCCGACGCCGCAGCGGCCACCCTGGCCGACGCCACCGACGACGTTCTCGCGGTCGCGGTCGCCCGGGCCGGGAGCCAAGCCCCCGTGGTCGCCGCTGACCGGCTCTCTGCCCTCGCAGCGCGCGACTTCGGATCGCCCCTCCACTTCCTCGTGGTGCCGGGGCGGCTCCACGAGCTCGAAGCCGAGGCCCTCATCGCCTTCGCGGATGCGCCAGCCGAGCTCGTCGAGCTGGACGGGTGAACCGCCGCGACCGGGGACCAAACGCAAGACCGATGGCGATGGCCGTCGACCGGCCGGTCGAATGACCGTCTCCGACCGGCCGACGGACTGGCTGGCGGTCGCACGGAAGCGCCATCGATACCTCGTGGGCACCGGGTTCGGGCTCGGCCTCGTCGGGGCAGCCGTGGCCGCCTGGGTGGCCTATCGGTGGTTCGTCCACGGCGTCAGCCACGAGGTCATGGCCCTCCTCGCCGGGTTCGCCGTCCTCCTCGGGGTGCAGTTGCTCGTCCTCTCGACGCTCACGAGCCTCCTCGTCGACCTCCACGAGGCGGAACGCGCCGCTGGCGACGACGGGTGACAGCAGGCGGCCTGACGCCGTTAATCACGCCGATCAGCGGACCACGACCTCGACCTCGTGGCCGTCCGGGTCCGTCGTGAACGCGTAGTTGTAATCGCAGCTCTCGGGGTCGCGGTAGTCCTCGGCCTCCCGCGTCATCAGCTGCTCCCAGTAGTCTTCGAGGTCGCCCGCGCGCACCGCCACGTGGCCCCAGGCGTCGCCCATCGCGT
>CAYWNQ010000287.1:0-2179 GCA_964459695.1 uncultured Halobacteriales archaeon
CTGACGGTCACCGGCGAGACGCTGGCCGAGGCGCTCGACCGGGTCGACCCGCCGCGGATCGCCGACCTGGACGTCGACTTCCTCCACCCGGTCGACGACCCCATCCACGAGCGGGGCGCCATCCGCGTGCTCACCGGCAACCTGGCGCCCGACGGCGCCGTCATCAAGATCACCGGCGAGGACCACCTCCACCACGAGGGGCCCGTCCGGGTGTTCGAGGACGAGGAGGCCGCGATGGCCTACGTCCAGGAGGGCCGCGTCGCGGCCGGCGACGTCCTCTGCATCCGCAACGAGGGCCCACGGGGCGGCCCGGGGATGCGCGAGATGCTCGGCGTCACCTCCGCCGTCGCCGGCCAGGGCCACGCCGACGACGTCGCGCTGTTCACCGACGGCCGGTTCTCCGGCGCGACGCGGGGCTTCTCCATCGGCCACGTCGCCCCCGAGGCGTACGTCGGCGGGCCCATCGCCGCCTTGGAGGACGGCGACCGCGTCACCGTCGACGTCGACGCCCTGGAGCTGTCGGTGGACCTGACCGACGAGGAACTCGACGCCCGGCTGGCCGCCCGCGAGGAGCCCGAGCCCGCCTACGAGTCGGGCGTGCTGGCCAAGTACGGCGCGGCGTTCGGCTCGGCGGCGACCGGTGCCGTCACGAACCCCGGCGCGAAGCCGGACTGAGCCCCGCGCCGTCGGTCAACCAGCACGCTCACCCGAGCGTCGCCCGCGTGTCGACGCCGTAGACGTTCGCGGGCGTCTCGACGTGGGCCCGGGCCACCGCCTCGTCGTGGCCCTCCTCGAGCAGCCACCGCACGCGCTTGGGGACGGTGCGGGGCCCCAGCACGGCGCCGGGGCGGTCGGGGTCGTCGAGGTAGTCTGTCTCCATGAGGAACGGCTCGCCCGAGTCGGCGGCGGCCAGGAGGTCCTCGCGGTCGGCGACGACCGACGGGACCGGCCCCTCGACGGGGCCGCCGGCGTAGTGCTTGACGACCCGGTGGGCGGGCAGCCCCCGGTCCTCGGCCCAGCCGGCCACCTCGGCGAAGTCGTCGCCGGACTCGGCGTGGAGCTGGACGGCACATCCCACCTCACCGGCCAGCTCGAACGCGTGGCGCATCACGGCGTTGGAGGCCGCCCACGTCTCCTCGTCGACCTCGTAGTGGGGCCGGCCGGACTTGACGGCCAGCGCCGGCCCGTCGGCGACGTACTCGGCGGCGACGTCGAGCCCGCCGGCCATCAGCTCGCGGGCCTCCTCGGCGGCGAAGCCCCGGTCGAGCAGCCGCGACACCAGCGCCGGGTGGACCCCGAGCACCGGCCACGCCCGCCCGTCGAGTACCTCGTCGGCCGCGGCCACGGCCTCCAGCGTCAGCTCGAACCCCTCCCGGAAGTCAGTGGGCTCGTCGACCTCGACGCCCAGCGACCAGGAGGGCTTGTTGAGCACCATGAGGTGGGTGCCCCCGGCGTCGGCGAACTCCGCGACCGCCTCGCGGGGCGACCCGTTGACCGGGTCCAGGTGGAGGTGGTCGTCCAGGACCGGCCCGTCGTATCCGTGCATGTCCCGCGGTGGGACCCGCGGCGCCAAAAGGCTCCGGCTACTCGCCGAGCGTGACGGCGTCGTGGGCGGCGTTGGCCAGCGCGTCCGATCGACCGTGGCTCCCGGGCGCGACGGCCACCGTCCGCAGCCCCCGGCGGGCCGCCGCCTCGAGGACGGGCTTGAAGTCGGTGTCCCGGGAGACCACCACGAGCACGTCGAGGTCGCCCGCGGCCAGCCCGGCGGCGTCGGTCGCCAGCCGGACGTCGACGTCGCCGCTGGTGGTCACCACCTCGAACCCGCGCGCCTCGGCGGCCTGAATCAGCCCCGGGGTGGCGTGCTCGTCGAGGTACAGGCGGGCGGCCGCCAGCCGGCCCTCGCGCTCGCCGGCGGCGCGGACGTCGTCGAGGTCCACGTCGAACTCCTCGCGGAACACGTTGGGGCCGTCCACGAACAGTCCGACGCGGTCCGTGGCGCCGCCGAGTCGGTCGAGCAGGCCCATTGGGGGATGTGGGTCGGGGTGGGGGAAATCGGTGCCGGTTCACCCGGCAGTAGCTCGTTCGTCCGCGACCTGAGGCTCGTGCTGGTCCGTCGCCACCGTCGGGAACGTCACGACGCGCTGGACTGGGAGCCGCTCTCGGCCGGTCGAGCGGGCGG
>CAYWNQ010000288.1:0-2176 GCA_964459695.1 uncultured Halobacteriales archaeon
GGCGAGCACTCGATCGACGTAGGCGTCGAGGCCGCCGCCGGCCTCGATCTCCGCCTCCACCAGCCGCCCCACGTCCTCGCGTAGCAGCCGGCGGATTTCGTCGGCGTACCGCTCGCGGGCGCGCTGCTCGCGGAGCCCCGAGTCCTCGAGGAACGTCCGGTGGTCGTCCAGGACCTCGACGAGGGCCTCGACCCCCTCGCCCTCGGTCGCGACGGTCTCGACGACGGGCGGGGTCCAGCCGGCGCCCTCCCCGTCGGCCCGGTGGCTCCCGACCTGCTCGCCCGCGAGGTGCACCATCTCCTCGAGGTCGCGGACCGTGCGGTCGACGCCGTCGAGGTCGGCCTTGTTGACGACGAAGACGTCGCCGATCTCCAGGATGCCGGCCTTGAGCATCTGGACCGTATCGCCGCTCTGCGGGGCGACGAGGACCGCGACGGTGTCGGCGGTGCGGACGATGTCGACCTCGTTCTGGCCCGCGCCGACGGTCTCGACGATGATGCGGTCCTTCCCGAACGCGTCGAGGGCGGCCACAGCGTCGGCTGTGGCCGCCGAGAGCCCGCCGAGGGCCCCCCGGGCGGACATCGACCGGACGAAGACGGCCATGTCGCCGGTGGTCGACGCCATCCGGATGCGGTCGCCGAGCACCGAGCCGCCGGAGAACGGCGAGGCGGGGTCGACGGCGATGACGCCGACCGTGAGCCCCGCCTCCCGGTAGGCCTTCGCGAGCTTGTCGACGAGCGTCGACTTCCCCGTCCCCGGGCTCCCGGTGATCCCGATGACCGACGCCCCGCCCCGGTGGGCGTGCAGCCGGGAGAGGAGCTCGCGGTAGCCCGGGTCGCGGTCCTCGATGACGGAGATGGCGCGGGCCAGCGCCCGTTGGTCGCCGTCGAGGAGGGCCTCGGCCAGCGCGGCCGGGCTCATCGGCGGGGCGCGTGCTGGCGGACGAAGTCGACGGTCTCGCCCAGCGGGGTGCCGGGGCCGAACACCTCGGCGACCCCGAGTTCCTTCAGGTGGGCCTTGTCGTCGTCGGGGATGGTCCCGCCCACGAGCACGAGCGTGTCCTCGCGGGCGCCGTACGACTCGAGGCCGTCGAGGATCTTCGGGACGAGCGTGTTGTGGGCGCCCGAGAGGATGGAGATGCCCAGCACGTCGACGTCCTCCTGGACGGCGGCCTGCACGATCTCCTCGGGGGTGTTGTGGAGCCCCGAGTAGATGACCTCGAACCCGGCGTCGCGGAACGCGCGGGCGATGACGTGGGCCCCCCGGTCGTGGCCGTCGAGGCCCACCTTGGCGACGAGGCACCGGACGGTCTGCTCCTGCTGGGCCTCGCTCATGGCGGGGACTACCGGGCGCGCGGCGTTTCACTTTATCGACTGTCGTTGCGGGGCTCCGGACGGCCGAGACCCCGCGACAGCCCGTTGGGAACCGACGCCGACCCCACAGGCCGTGAGTGGGGGCCACGTCGCGGTTGGGCTCGCGGCGCTGCTCGTGTCCGCCGAATGCGCGGCCAGCGCCTCCAGGGACGAAGGCCCACGCCGGTCGGTGAGAACGGCAGAGCCATGGGGATCGACCGGTAAGCCGTCGCCATGTCGACGCTGTCGGTGCGGACCCGGATCCGGGCCCACCCGACGGTCGCGACGGCGGTCATCTCGGCGGTCGGGTACGTCGCCGTGATCGGGACGCTCGAGGGCCTGGCGCCCGCCGGCCTCTATCCCGAGCTGTCGCTGTGGACCGTGAACCGGCTCGCCGACGCCATCGCGGTCGTGAACGCCACGGCGACCGCGTCGCTCCTCTACGGCTATCGGGCCATCCGCCGGGGACGCGTCCGGCGGCACCGGGCCGCCATGCTGACCGCCTTCGGGCTCATCCTGCTCTTTCTCGTCCTCTACCTGCTGAAGGTCGGGGGCGGCGGGACCAAGGCCTTCGTCGGGCCCGACGTGGCGTACGCCGCCTACCTCGCGCTCCTGGGCGTGCACATCGTCCTCTCCATCCTCGCCGTGCCGCTGGTCGTCTACCAGCTCGTCACCGCGCTGACCCACCCCACGGGGGAGCTGGCGGCGCGCACCCGTCACCGCCAGGTCGGCCGGCTGGCCGTCCTCGCGTGGACCGTCTCGCTGTCGCTCGGCGTCGTCACCTACCTGCTGTTGAACCACGTCTACGCCTGGGAGTTCGAGGC
>CAYWNQ010000289.1:0-2167 GCA_964459695.1 uncultured Halobacteriales archaeon
GTCCACGGCGACTACAAGCTCGACAACGTGATGTTCGGCCCGGGGACGCCGCCGGAGATAGTCGCCATCTTCGACTGGGAGATGTCGACCCTGGGCGACCCCCTGACGGACCTGGGCTGGATGCTGTCGTACTGGTGGGACCCGAAGGACCCCGACCCGCCCGCCTCGACCACGTCGCTCGCCGCGACCTTCATGACCCGGGAGGGCTACCCGACCCGCCGGGAACTCGTCGACCGGTACGAGGACGCGACCGGCTACGACTACCGGAGCCACGACCGGTTCTACCGCACGCTCGCGGTGTACAAGCTCGCCGGGCTCGGGGAGATGTTCTTCCGGCGCCACCTCGAGGGCAACGCCGACGACCCGATGTACCCGAAGATGCGCGAGGGCGTCCCGGAACTGGCCGAGCGAGCGCTGCGCATCGTCGATGGCGAGGAACCCCTGTAGGGGCCGGGCCGGTCCGCCCTTGCTACCGGACGCCGACCACGTCCAGTAGTGCCGCCAGGTCGTCGATCTCGTGGTCGGCCGCGGGGCCGGCGGCGTCCGCGCCGTAGGCGACGGCGTCGATACCCGCGTCGCTCGCGCCCGCGACGTCGTGCTCGTAGCGGTCGCCCACCATCACGACCCGGTCGGGCCCCACCGGTGCCTTCGCGAGGGCCGTCTCGAACATCCGGGCGTCGGGCTTGGTGTAGCCGACGGCCTCGGAGGTCGTGAGGTCGGTGAACAGCTCCCGGACGCCGAAGGTCTCGAGCATCCTCACGGCCTCGGCGGTGTCGACGTCCGAGACCGCCGCCTGGTAGACGCCCGCGTCGTCGAGCGCCCGCAGCGTCTCCACGGCGCCGGGCTCCGGCCGGAGCGCCGCCCGGGTCACCTCCTCGAACAGCGGTCCCCAGACCGACTCCGGCGGCGGGTCGTCGTACAGTGCGGCGGTCGCGCGCCGGTAACCCTCTGCTGCGGTGCGGTACTCGGTGCCGTCGCGCCCCCGGAAGTGCGCGCCCAGTTCCTCGGTCCAGGTGGCCTGCGGGTCGGCCACGTCCGGCGGGTGGCGCTCGGCGAGTTCGGCCAGGAAGGCCGCGTAGCCCTCGCGGACGCTCGCGAGGTCGACGACCACGCCGCCGAGGTCCCAGAACACCACGTCGTACCGGCGGTCGGCGGTCATGTCCGGCGGTACCTGTCGACCCCGTCGCGGCGGGTGCGGGTCGCGCGGTCGGTCGCCACCAGGTGGGCCAGCGCGCTCGTGGCCTCGAGGAGCATGTAGCGCATCGGGCGGTCCTCAGCGATGGCGACGGCGACCGCCGCGACCGTCTCGGCCCCCTCCGCCAGCGCCGTCAGGGTCCGGTCCAGGAGGTCCTCGAGGCTGTCGCGGGCCAGGTCGATGGCGCCGTCGAGATCCTCGTGCACCGGGCCGTGGCCAGGAAAGACGCGGTCGACGTCGAGGCGCTCGAGCCGGTCGAGCGCCGTCTGGTAGGCCGCCACCGCCTCGGCGGCCCCGTCGTCGAGGCCGTCGTGCAGCAGCACCGACCGGAACGTCCGGATGGCCATGTCGCCGGACAGCAGCGCGCGCTGGCCGTCGTACTCGAGCGCGTAGCAGTGGTGGTCGGCCTGGTGGCCGGGCGTGTGGACGGGGTCGACCTCGTGGGGACCGACCGTCACGGTGTCGCCGAAATCGACCCAGACGTCGACGGCGTCGACGGGGAGCAGGTCGGCGTCGCGCTCCATGGACGTCACCGCCATCCCGACGGCCTCCTCGCGCTGCTCGCCGGTGATGCCGGCCGCGGTCGCGTTGGCCCGCACCCGTTCGGCGACGGCGTCGACGTCCCGCGAGAACCGCGACCGGACGCCGGCGGGCGCGTAGACCGTCGGGTCGGCGGCCTCGAGTACGGGACCAACGCAGCCGACGTGGTCCTGGTGGGGGTGGGTCACGAGCAGGTGGCCGACGTCGCCCAGGTCGTGGCCGGCGTCGGCGAGCCCGGCCTCGAGCGTCTCCCGCGCGCCGGGCATGCCGGCGTCGACGAGCACGGGTTCGGGACCGTCGAGGAGGTAGGCGGCGACGTGGCCGGGCGGCCAGTCCACGTCGAACTCGACGCGGTGGACGCCCGCGAGGCGGCCCTGACTCATCCGGTGGAGACTGACGTCCGACGCCGATAAGCGTTCGTCTTTCCGCAGG
>CAYWNQ010000290.1:0-2164 GCA_964459695.1 uncultured Halobacteriales archaeon
GTGGCGTGTAGAACCGGTCGTGGCTCTCGTTGAACCAGTCGCTCACGAGCCCGTCGCGCCCCATCGCGTAGACGACCCGGGAGGCGGCCAGTATCGAGGAGTTCGAGCTCGAGATGGCGGCGACGACCGCGGCGACCGCGATGGCGGCCACCCCGACCGGCCCCATCGACACCGCGGCCACCTCCGAGACCGGTATCGGCGACTCGCCCAGCACGTCGATCGGGACGACGCCCGTGCTCACGAGCATGACCAGGGCGTACAGCAGCGTCACGGCGACGACCGAGAGGGTCATCGACAGCGGGATCGTCCGTCCGGGGTCCTTGATCTCGCCGGCGACGGTGGCGATGATCTCGAAGCCGAGGAACGAGACGAACACGATGCCGGTCGTCGCGACGACGCCGGTCGCGCCCGTCGGCGCGAACGGCCTGAGGTTGGCCGCGTCGACGAAGAAGAGACCGACGGCCACGAACACGACCACGATGGCGGTCTCGGCCCCGATCATCACGTTCTGGAGGGCGCTGGACTCGTCGGTGCCGTAGTAGTTGACGCCGACGAGGGCCGCCAGCCCGGCGAGCCCGAACGCGATCACGACGTGGCGACCGTCGAGCCAGGGGAGGGGGCCGACCACGTACTGGCCGAAGCCGACCATGTAGAACGCGCTCGCGAACATCAGGCCGGTCCACATGCCCCAGCCGACGATCGAGCCGAACAGGCCGCCGAGGGCGCGGTTGACGTAGTGGTAGCTCCCGCCGGCGATGGGCATGCCCGTGGCGAGCTCCGACAGCGACAGCGCCGCCAGCAGGGCGACTAGGCCGGCGATCACGTAGGAGACCGAGCTCGCCGGGCCGGCGTTCCGGGCCGCGATGCCCGGGAGGATGAAGATGCCGGCGCCGATCATCGTCCCGCCGCCGAGCGTCATCGCCTCGAGGAACCCCAGCGTGCGCTCGAGTTCGCCGCCCTCGGCGCTCATCGACGTCCCCCCGCGGCCCGCCGGACGGTCATTCGACGTCCCTCACGACCAGGGCCGGGACGTCCATCCCGTCGATGATCCTCGAGAGGGTGTCTCCGATGATCCGCTCGCGGAGCGACGGCTCCGTCTCGCCGAGCACGACCAGGTCGTACCCGTCGCCGGCCGCGGCGATCGCCGCCCCCGCGTCCCCGGCCTCGGTGACGGACCGGTCGACCCGCCCCGGGTCGACGCCCTGGTCGGTCAGTCGGTCGACCGCCCCCCGGAGCAGCATCTCGCCGGCGGCGACGTCCGCCGCGTCGGCGGCGTGGAACAGGGTCGCGGTGGCGTCGGTCTCGCCGAGCAGCCGGGCGAGGACGTCGACGATTCGCTCGACGTTGGCGTCGCCCTTGATCGGGACGAGGATCCGGTCGAGGTGGTCGGTGTCGCCGGCGGTCAGCACCACCGCACAGTCGTGCTCGTCGGCGACGCGGTCGATGGTGGCCTCCCTGTCGTGGGTGAAGACGAGGACCTCGGTCACGTCGCTCCGGCCCTCGGCCAGCGCCGCGAGCCTGGCCCCGGCCTCGTCCTCGTACTCTTGCCTGATGAGCGCCGGCTCGGCCTGGTCCGGGACGGGGAAGTACCCCAGCAGGACGACCTCGAAGGGGCGGAGGACCTCCAGCACCGACAGCGCCGGTAGGTCCGGCTCCGAGACGTCGACCGGAACCAGGATGGTGAGGTCGCCGAGCGGCATCGTGTGGCCGTGGTTCGACCGGGGCCCTCCTCAAGGCATCGACGGTTCTCTCGCCGGACCACGAGCCGAACTGACCCGGCCTCCGGGCCGGGCGTCAGGTCCCGACGAGGGGGAGCGAGGCGGCCGCCCGGCCGCGGTCGACGCAGTGCAGGTTTGACAAACCTCAAGTCCCGGTGTCGTGAAGGCCACGCCAATGGCCACCATCCACGACCACGACGTCATCGTGGTCGGCGCCGGCGGCGCCGGCCTGCGGGCGGCCATCGCCGCCCACGAGGAGGGCGCCGACGTCGCCCTCGTGTCGAAGCTCCACCCCGTCCGCAGCCACACCGGTGCCGCGGAGGGCGGCATCAACGCCGCACTCCGGGACGGCGACGACTGGGAGCTCCACGCCCACGACACGATGAAGGGGTCGGACTACCTCGGGGACGCGCCGGCCATCGAGACGCTGGCCCAGGACGCCCCCG
>CAYWNQ010000291.1:0-2159 GCA_964459695.1 uncultured Halobacteriales archaeon
GGGAGCTCGAGCCGGGGCTCTCCCCCGACGTCGACGGGGCGCTCAGGGTGCCCAGCGCGACCGTCGACCCCTTCCGGTTGACGGTCGCGACCGCGGCCTCGGCGGAGGCCGCCGGCGCCGCCGTTCGGACGGGGACCGAGGCCGTCGACCTCACCGTCGCGGACAGCCGCGTCTCCGGCGTCCGGGTCCGTCCCGCCGACGGTGGCCCGGCTCGGGAACTGGCGGTCGACCACGTCGTCAACGCCGCGGGGGCCTGGGCGGGTCGGATCGCGGCCATGGCGGGGGTGGACGTCGAGGTCGTCCCGGTCGGCGGAGCCTGCACGGCCGTCGAGCCCCGGACCGTCGATACGGTAGTCCACCGGGGCCGCCCGCGCGGCGAGGGAGACATCGCCGTCCCGCACGGCGAATCGCTCCTGCTGGGGACGACGATCCAACCCATCGACGACCCGGACGCGGCCGAGGCCGACCCGGAGGCCGCCGCCTTCCTCATGGCGGAGCTGGCCGACCTCGTACCCGCCATCGCCGACGCGACGCCGGTACGGACCTACGCGGGTATCCGTCCGCTCGTCGTCGACGGTGCCGACGCCGACATGAACGAGGTCACCCGGGACTACCGCGTGTACGACCACGGGGAGCGGGACGACGTCGCCGGCCTCACCACCGTGGTCGGCGGGAAGCTCACGACCCACCGGCTGATGGCCGAGGACGTGGCCGATCAGGTCAGCGCCCGGCTGGGCGTCGACGCACCGTGCCGAACGGCCGAGATACCACTGTTCGGCGCCGATGACGGCCGGTCGCTCGCTGACGAGTTCGTTCGGTACGGCATCGACGAGGGCGTCGAGACGGCGCCGTGGTGAGCCCGCCGGACGACTTTTCGTGATGCGGTCGCTAGCCGACAGTGACCGACGCTCGGTCGACCCATGCGCCTCACCCCACGCCCCCGGGTCGTCGACGCGGGGGTGCTCGCCGGCACGCTCGCCGCGGCCGCCACCGGACTCGCCAGCCTGCTGGCGGGCGAACCGGCCGACTGGGGGGTCGTCGCCGCTCACGGGGTTGCCGGGTTCGTACTGGTCGTCCTGCTCGCCTGGAAGCTTCGTCGGGTCGCCTCCCGCCTGACGGCCCCGGCTCAGTGGTCACGGACTGTCGCGGTATCCGTCCTCGCGCTCGCCCTGGCCCTCGCGACCCTCGGCACCGGCCTCGCCTGGGTCCACGGCGGGGCGTTCCCCGTCGGCCCCTGGACCGGACTCACGATCCACGCGTTCCTCGGCGTGCTCCTCCTCCCGGTGCTCGGCTGGCATCTGCGCTCCCGGTTGCGACTCCCTGCACGCCCGGACGTCGAGGGCCGCCGGACGGCACTGCAGGCGGCCGCGCTCGTCGGCGGGGGTGTGCTCGCCTGGCGGCTTCAGCAAGCCGCCGTCGACGCGCTGGGTGGTCTCGGCGCCGCGCGACGGTTCACCGGCTCGCGACCCACCGACGGCGACGGCGGGAACGACTTCCCGGTGACGAGCTGGGTCGCCGACGACCCCGAGCCGGTCGATACCACGGACTGGCAGCTCCGGGTCGACGGGGCGGTCTCGTCGCCGTTCGCCCTCTCCGTCACGGCCCTCGGTGCGAACGACGCCGAGTCGGCCGTGCTCGACTGCACCAGCGGCTGGTACGCCGAACGGGAGTGGGCTGGCGTCCGCGTGGGTCGGCTGCTGGACCGGGCCGGGGTCGAGCCGGACGGCCGGTGGGTCCGCTTCCGGTCGGTGACCGGCTACCGCTGGAGCCTCCCGCTCGAGGAGGCGCGGGACGCCCTCCTGGCGACACACGTCGACGGCGAACCCCTCTCTCACGGTCACGGGTCGCCCGCCCGGCTGGTGGCGCCCGGTCGCCGTGGCTTCCAGTGGGTCAAGTGGATTGAGGCCGTCGAGGTGCTCGAACGGCCGGACTACGGGCAGTGGGTCGCCATCTTCGCGAGCGGGTTCACGAACTCCCGCTGACCCCGCTTACGCATCCGGTTCGAAGTCTAGCGCCGCCGAGTTGATGCAGAATCGCTGCCCCGTCGGCTCGGGGCCGTCGTCGAAGACGTGGCCGAGGTGGCCCCCACAGGTCGCACAGACGGCCTCGGTGCGGACCATCCCGTGGCTGCGGTCCTCGCGGAACTCGACGGCGCCGTC
>CAYWNQ010000292.1:0-2154 GCA_964459695.1 uncultured Halobacteriales archaeon
ACTGGCGGGACTACGACGAGCCCCGCTACACCGTCTTCCCGGCGACGAACAACGGGCGCGACCTCTCGGCGCTGGTCCAGGGCGAGCTCGACTCCGGGCTGGCCAGCGACTGCTCGGGGCTGTACATCGAGAACGCCATGATCTCGAACCCGGCCAAGACCGGCACGCCGGGCGACTCCAGGGAGTTCGAGAAGATCCTCCACATGAAGCGCCCGGACTTCTCGGGGTTCGAGTACTCGACCATCCTCTGCATCGACAAGCCCAACCGGGAGTTCCACCCCCAGGGCGCAAGCGTCATCCCGGGCAGCTTCGAGGTGCCCGCGGCCGACCCCGAGCGCGAGGGCGAGGTCGTCGAGCACGACCTCGACCTGCCCGACGACTGGTTCCACGTCGAGGTCACGGAGTTCGACCAGCTGGACGCCGGCGTCGACCTCACCGGCAACGAGGTCGTCGTGGCGCTGGGCCGGGGCATCGGCGAGGACCCCACCACCGGCATCGAGCTCGGCCTCGAGCTGGTCGACCAGTTCGAGGAGGCCGACCTCGGGCTCTCCCGGGGCGTCATCACGGCCTCCTACCAGTTCGGCGGCCACGTCGAGCAGTACGTCGCCGAGGAGCGCCAGATCGGCGAGTCCGGCCAGGTGGTCGAGCCGGACGTCTACGTCGCCGCCGGCATCTCGGGGGCGGTCCAGCACAAGGTCGGGATGGACGAGTCCGACACCATCGTCGCGATCAACACCGATCCCGAGGCCGACATCCGGGAGTTCTCGGACTACTTCGTCGAGGGCGACCTGTTCGAGGTCCTGCCGCGGCTGACGGAGGCGCTGGAGGCGGGCGAGTTCGCGGCGGCGGTCCAGGAGGCAAGCGATGACTGAGCACGAGCACTACGAGGCGGTCGTCGTCGGCGCGGGGCCGGGCGGCGCCGCGGCGGCGGCGGCACTGGCACGCAACGACGTGGAGACGCTGGTTCTCGAGCGCGGCGTCGAGGCCGGCTCGAAGAACGTCTCCGGCGGGCTGATCTACGCCGAACGGTCGGCGCCATACACCATCGACGACCTGTTCCCGCAGTTCCGCGAGCAGGCCACCGAACGGCCGGTCGACGACTACGAGATGCACAACGTCGCCGGCCGGAAGGTCCAGACGATCGACCTCGGACGCATCCACCACCACGACACCGAGTGGTGCGACGCGGTCCTGCGCCGGCGGATGGACTCGTGGCTCGCCGAGCGCGTCCACGAGATGACCCGCGAGACCGGCGGCGGGCTGCTGGACGGCGTCCGCGTCAACGGCCTGCTCCGGGACGAGGGGGAGATCGTCGGCGTCACCTGCGACGAGCTCGACCCCATCACCGCCGACCTCGTCGTCGCCGCCGACGGCGTCAACTCCGAGCTCGCCCGCGACGCCGGCCTGATGGACTGGGCGGAGCCCGACGACTGGTTCCAGGGCGTCAAGGCCGTCGTCGACATGGAGCCGGAGGTCCTCAACGAGCGGTTCGACCTCGAGCCCGGCGAGGGCGCGGCCCACCTGTTCTCGGGCGACCTGTTCGACGGCGTCCGGGGCGGGGGCTTCCTCTACACCAACGAGGACTCGCTGTCGATCGGCACGGTGTTCCACCTCGACTCGCTGGCCGAGGAGCGCGCCGAGCCCCACGAACTGCTCGACAGCCTGCTGACCCACCCGCTGCTCGACCAGTGGCTCCAGGGCGACTACGAGGAGCGCGAGTACTCCGCGAAGCTGGTCCCGGACTCGAAGAAGGTCGCCCACCCCTCGCCCCACCAGGGCCGGCTGCTGGTGGTCGGCGACGCCGCCGGCCAGATGCAGGCCCAGGGCCCCATCATCAAGGGGATGAACCACGCCGTCACCGCCGGGGGGCTGGCCGCCGAGGCGTTCCAGGAGGCCCGCTCCAGGGGCGACCCGACCGACGCGGGCCAGCTGTACGAGCGCAAGCTGAACGACGAGGGCGTGATGGGCCAGCTCCGGCCCACCCGCTATCGGGTGACCCGGGCGCTGTCGGAGAACGACCTCGTGACCTCCGTCGCCGGCGGGCTGGCCGACTCCGCCGTGGGTCGCACCGCGCTGAAGGCACTGGACGGCGTCGTCGAGCGCGGGTTCAACTCGCCGTTCCTGCTCGGGATGATCCCCGACACCCGGCTGTCG
>CAYWNQ010000293.1:0-2131 GCA_964459695.1 uncultured Halobacteriales archaeon
GGCGTGAGCCGCGAGCGTCGCAACCGGTCGAGCGGGCGGGGGCTTTCCGGCGGTAGTCGTGCTGAGATAGACCGGGGCCTTCCACGTGGACCGGCGATCTGTCATTCGCTAATCTGAACAGTGCCCCGTCCCGTCCACAGCTTCAAGTACCGGAACGCGACCAGGGTCGGCGTGGTCACCCAGCGCGCCGTGACCCCCGTCGTGGGGGTGCTCCTGCTCGTCGCGCTCACCGTGGCGGCCGCCGTCGCGGTCGGAGCGGCGGTGCCCGCGCCACCGGCCGAGCCCACGCAGGCCGCCCTGTCGCTGTCGGCGTCGGGGGCGGAACTGGCGGTGACCCACCGGGCCGGCGACCCGCTCGCGACCGAGGACCTCCGGGTCGTCGTCAGCGTCGACGGCGAGCGCCTGCGGCGCCAGCCGCCGGTGCCGTTCTTCTCGGCGCGCGGGTTCGTCTCCGGCCCGACGGGGCCGTTCAACCGGGGCCACGACGGGCCGTGGCGGGCCGGCGAGACCGCCGCGCTGCACATTGCGTCGACCAACCGGCCCGTCCCGTCGTCGGGGGACGACGTCCGGGTGCGGGTCTGGGTCGACGGCACGCCGGTTGCGGACCTGCGGGACTCGGCGTAGCTGTCGTGGCCGGCTGCCCCTCCGGTGGGGTCCCGGTCACTCGGGGACGGTCGCCACGGTCGCGATGGCGATGTCGGTGTCGTAGTCCGGTCCCATGGTGCGGTGCTCGACGGCCTCGAAGCCCGCCGCCTCGAACATCCGGTCGGCCTCGGCCTCGTCGTAGAACAGCATGATGGCGTCGGCGACCTTCTGGAGCACCGTCGAGGAGGGGTAGTTCGGCCCCACGACCAGCACCCGGCCGCCGGGGGCCGTGACCCGGCGGCACTCGGCCAGCGCCTCGACCGGCTCGGGCCAGTACTCGATGGCGCCCGACGACCACACGCCGTCGAAGGCGCCGTCGGCGAACGGCAGCCGCTCGGCGTCGCCCCGGCAGAACGACACGGGGTCGTGCTTGCCGAGTTTGGCCCAGGCCTGCTCGAGCTGGTGGACCGACTGGTCCAGTCCGTGGACGTCGCCCGCCGACTCCAGCAGCGCCTCGGTGGCGAAGCCGGTGCCACACCCGACGTCCAGCACCCGGTCGTCGGGCGCCGGATCGAACATCGTCATCGCCTCGGCCCGCATCGCCTCGTTCCAGACGAACGGGTTGACCCTGTCGTACACCCTCGAGAGGTACTTGTAGAAGGTGCGCGCCCGCGCCTTGTCCTCGAGGAGTCCCATCGGCGGTGGATTCAGCCGGTGGCGCAATAACTTCCCTGATTCGAGTCCGGCGTCGGACGACCTTGCAGTTTTCGTCGGTTCAAGCACGAGGAGCGGTCGGCGGTCGCGGTGGCGGTTCCGGTGAAACTGCTGCGAACTGGCGGGGGACTATCGTGCGGTACGATCGGCTCAACCACCAGGGGCGCTGCAGAGGCGGTCCGGGGGAATCTGCAGTCGCCGGGGCGGAGGTTCCAGGGCTGCAGCAGCTACGAGAACCTGCTACGAGCATCCACACCCGCCATCACGGTTCGCCGCCGGAGCGATGGGGTTTCGCAACGCCCAAATAGCCCCTTTCCGAACCTCCGGCCGACATAACCATGGCGAGGCCAGAGGTTCTCGAGAACATCAGGGCGGCCGAGCAGGAGGCCGACGAGATCATCGAGGAAGCCGAGAGCGACCGCGAGGACCTGATCGCCGAGGCCCGCGAGGCGGCCGACCGGATCCGCGAGGAGGCCCGCGAGGAGGCCGAGGAGCTCCGGGAGGAGCGCCTCGACGAGGCCCGCGAGGAGATCGCGGCCGAGCGCGAGGAGATCGTCGCCGAGGGCCGCGCCGAGCGCGAGGCCCTCGAGGAGCGCGCCGGCGAGCGCGCCGACGAGGTGGTCGAGCACGTGGTGGCGCTGTTCGAGGAGGCGGTGCATGCTCAGACCTGAGCGGATGAGCCGGGTCTCGGTGACGGGATCCAAGCGCGTCATGGACGACGCCATTGATGCCGTCCACGACCTCCAGCTGGTCCACGTCACCGACTACGACGGGCGGTGGGAGGGGTTCGACCCCGGCGACCCCGTGTCGGGCGCCGACGCGGCCTCGGACA
>CAYWNQ010000294.1:0-2111 GCA_964459695.1 uncultured Halobacteriales archaeon
GTAAGCACCGCAGTGAGGGAGCGAAGCGACCGAACGAGGAGCGCAGCGAGTCGCAGCCGGTCGAGCGGGCGGGGGCTTTCCGGGCGGTACTGGCATCCACCACGAGCTAATCTGAACAGCGCCGGGCGTCCCTGCCACCGTCCGCTCGGGCGTGTGACACGCGATGACGGTCCTCTGGTGCTCGTGCTCGACCCGATCGTCCGCCGGAAAACCTCGACCCTCCGCCTCAGGCCACGCCCATCTCGTCGAGCCGCTCGGGGAGGTACGTCTCCGTCACGAAGTCCAGCCCGCGGGCGGCCAGCGACTGCTGCTCGGCCTTGGTGTCGATGTCGAGCTGGAGCTCGATCTGCTCGGTCCAGAACTCGTCCTGGAACCGCGGGTCCTCGAGCTCGGACTCGAGGGCGTTGACGTCCGAGTCGGCGAGCGGGTCGGTCGGCAGGTCGTAGTCGACGATGTCCTTCGGGCGGATGCCGATGAACTCCGCCTCGGGCGTCGCGAGGTACTCCGAGAGGTGGGCGCTCTTGATGGAGCCGTAGGCCACCGACGCGAAGATGCGGTACGACCACGGGTCGCCGTCGGTGAACACCGTGACGGGCAGGCCGACCTCGTCGTGGAGCCGGCGGGTGATGCGCCGGGTGGCGCGGGCGGGCTGGCCCTTGAGGTGGACGATGAGGGCGCCGTACTCCTCGTCGAAGCCGTTCTCGACCAGCCGGTCGCGCATGCCGCCGGTCTCGACCGCGAGGATGAACTCGGCGTCGCAGTCGAGGAACTCGATGGTGTCGGGGTTGTTGGGGATCTGGTAGCCGCCCTCGCCGACGTCCTCCTGGCAGTGGATGTCCCGCTCGCCCCGCCGGGTCTGCTCGCGGAGGTGCAGCGGACCCATGATGGTGGCGCCGGACTCCTCGGGGCGCATGTGGAAGTCCTCGCGGGTGACGCCCGAGACGATCTCGAGGTCCTCGACCAGCTGGTTGGACTCGTCCTGGTCGGAGAACTTGGCGTGGTCCTCCTCCCACGACTCGCTGAGGTAGTACAGCTCCCGCAGCGTCGACGAGCGGTCCTCGCCGAGCTGGGTGGCGAGGAACTCGATGGTGTAGGCCGCCTTCAGCAGCTTCTTGGCGCCCTGGACGGTGTTGGCCGACCGCGTGGACGTGCGGTCGCCGTAGACCCAGACCTGCTCGTCGTCGTCGAAGACGATGTTGGACTTGGTCCGGGTCGGGATGTCCATCGACGGCACGACGCCGGCCTCGAACTGGTCGTAGAACTCCGCCGCCAGGTCGATGAGCTGTTCTCGCGCCGCCTCGTCGGATGTGGATTCGTCGGTGCTCATGGTCAGGCGTTCACCGTCAGCTTCTCGCGCTCGATGCCCTCGACCTCGACGTCGAAGGAAGCGTCGCCGTTGACGCGGTAGGTCAGTTCGGCCTCGCTGCCCCCGGGCACCTCCGGCGCCCACTTGATGAACCACTCGTCGTCCATCTCCACGACGGTGGCGTCGTCGACCTCGCCGGGGTCGCTGGTGACGATCTCGGTGATCTCCGGGGCGGCGACGCGGTCGCCGTGGTTGGCGACCGACAGCGTCGCCGACTCCTCGTCGACCTCCCGTTCGACGAGGACGTTGTTCATGATGCGCGCCAGCGAGTCCTCGACGTTCAGGGCGTCACGGCCGGTCACCGTCGAGACCTTGTCGGCCATCTCGGGCAGGATGTCGGCGATGACGTTCTGCTTGCGCCGGCGCTGCTCCAGGGAGCGCTGCTCGTTGAGGTGGGTCTTCAGCTCCCGGGCGGCCTCCCGCAGCGCCAGCTCGATCTCGTCTTCGATCTCCGGCACGTTGGCGACGGCGTCCTTGGACTCGCTGGTGAACGGGACGTTCGTCGAGGCCACGTGGACCATCAGCACCGCCGGGCCGTTGGGCATGCCGCTCCCGCCGGGCTGGTCGAGCCCGTAGTTGCGCCAGTTGATGTCCTTGACGACGTCGGTGGTGGCGCAGGCGCCGCGCTGGTAGACGAGCGGCACCCGGTTGGCGAACCGCAGCACGTCGACGGTGCCGTCCTCGTCGAGGTCGCCGCCGTAGGCGATGCCGGCCTCGACGATGAACGGGTCGCCGCCGTGGACCT
>CAYWNQ010000295.1:0-2086 GCA_964459695.1 uncultured Halobacteriales archaeon
CCAGCGCCTCGGGGGCTTTCCGGGCGGGCACGAGCGAGTCGTCGGGACGTGGCGCTGCAGGCGGCTCGACACGCACCCACGACGCCGGGCCGAAGCGCTTTCCCCCCGGCGCCCCAACGGTGAGGCGTCATGGCCAGCGACACGGAGGCGGCCCAGGAGCAACGCTCGACGGTCAGGGAGCGCCACCGCGAGGCCGCGGCGGCGGTCGTCCCCGAGGAGACCGGGCTGTACGTCGGCGGCGAGTTCGTCGACGCCGCCGACGGCGGGACCTTCGAGACGGTCGACCCCACGACCGGCGAGGTCCTGGCGGAGGTCGCCCGAGCGCGTGAAGCCGACGTCGACCGCGCCGTCGAGGCGGCCTGGACGGCCTACGAGGAGCGGTGGGCCGACGCCTCGGCGCGCCGGCGCCAGCAGGTGCTGCTCTCGGTGGCAGAGGCAATCGAGGAGAACGCCGACGAGCTGAGCCGGCTGGAGACCCTGGACAACGGCAAGCCCGTCTCGGAGGCCAGCATCGACGTCCGGGGCGCCGCCGAGCAGTTCCGGTACTTCGCCGGGGTCGTCCGCGGCGAGTCCGGCGCGACGATGGCCGAGGGGTCCCGCCACGGCCAGGTCGTCGTCGAGCCCTACGGCGTCGTCGGCCAGGTCATCCCGTGGAACTTCCCGCTGCTGATGGCGTCCTGGAAGCTCGCGCCGGCGCTGGCGGCGGGCAACTGCACGGTGCTCAAGCCCGCCGAGGAGACGCCGCTGTCTGCGCTCCGGCTGGCCGCGCTGGTCGACGACGTGGTCCCCGACGGCGTCGTCAACGTCGTCCCGGGCTACGGCGAGGAGGCCGGCGCGCCCCTCACCGGCCACTCCGACGTGCGGAAGGTCGCGTTCACCGGCTCGACGGCGGTCGGCAAGCAGGTGATGAAGGCCGCCGCCGACCACGTGACCGACGTCACGCTGGAGCTGGGCGGCAAGAGTCCCGTCGTCGTGTTCCCCGACGTCGACGTCGAGCGCGCCGTCCGGCTGGTCTCGCAGGCCATCTTCTACAACACCGGCGAGTGCTGCGAGGCCGGCTCGCGGCTGTTCGTCCACGAGGACGTGGCCGACGCGGTGCTGGAGGGCGTCGTCGGCGCGGTCGAGGCCATGACGGTCGGCGACCCGCTGGACGAGGCCACCGACCTCGGGCCGAAGGTCTCCGGCGAGCAGCGCGACCGGACCCTCGCCTACCTGGAGGACGCCCTGGCCGACGACGCCGAGGTGCTGGTCGGCGGCGGCCGGCCCGACGACCCGGCACTCGCGGACGGCTGCTACGTCGAGCCGACGCTGCTCGCGGGGCTGGACCACGACCACGAGTCCGTCCAGGAGGAGATCTTCGGGCCGGTGCTGTCGGTGTTCCGGTGGGAGGACTACGACGAGATGATGGCGCTGGCCAACGACGTCGACTACGGGCTGGCCGCCGGCGTCGTCACCGACGACGTCGAGCGGGCCCACACCGCCGCCCGCGACCTGGAGGCCGGCTACGTCTGGGTCAACAGCTACCACGACCTGATCGCCGGGCTGCCGTTCGGCGGCTATAAGCAGTCCGGCATCGGCCGTGAGCTGGGCCCCGAGACGCTCGAGCAGTACCGCCAGACCAAGACCATCAACCTGTCGCTGCGCTGAGCCCGCCGCGACGCCCGGTGGGGACCGACCCGGCTGGCAGAGCAGGGCTCGGCGGGTCGCGACCGGCACCGGCAATCGGAACGCTATTGAAGGCGCTTTCCCAACGCCGCCACATGGTAAGCGCGCTGGGCATCGCTCTCGGGGCGGCGATGACGCTGGTGGTCGTCGCGGTCCACTTCTCCAGCGGGACGGAGTACGACGTCCCCGACGACATCTCCCAGGAGGTGCTCGAGCACCGCGCCGAGACGGTCGCCGAGACGGAGTTCCCCGAGCCGATGAGCCGGTCCATCGGTGGTGGCGGCGCCGCGGGCGCCATCGCCGGCGGCGAGGAGGGCTCGGAGGGCGAACTCGCCGAGGGCGAGGAGGAGGCCGCGGGCGACGACCCGTCGGCCATCCCCGACGACGAGGCCGAGACCTACGAGGTCGAGTACGTCAAGGA
>CAYWNQ010000296.1:0-2037 GCA_964459695.1 uncultured Halobacteriales archaeon
CCTCGAGGGTCATGTGCTTGGTGCCGAACGTCCGGAAGACGCCGTCGTCGTCGGGGTGGGCACCGCCCTTCGGGTGGTGCTCGCAGAGGTCGGCGGGGACGATGCCGTCGGCCAGCAGCAGGTCCGCGCCGGCCAGCGCCTCGCGGGAGGCCGTCGGCACCGCGAAGCTCGTGTCGCCGGTCAGCGCCAGCCGGCCGCCGGTCTCGGGGTCGGTGACGGCGACGCCGTAGCAGAGCAGCGGCGGGTGGTCGACCGGCACCAGTTCGACGGTCAGCCCGGCGGCGAACGGGTCGTGGGGCGACTGGGGCCGGACCGACACGGTGTCGAGGTAGTCGTAGCGCCGCTCGACGGTCTCCGCGACCGACTCGCCGGTCTCGGGGTCGACCTCGTCGGCGGCGTGGACGGGGACGTCGGACAGCAGCCGGTAGGCGTTGCCGAGGCCGTCGAGGTGGTCGAAGTGGACGTGGGTCACCACGATCTCGTCGGGCAGCGCGACGTCGTTGGCGAGCAACTGGTGGCGGAGGTCGGGGCTGGCGTCGACGAGCAGTGCGCCGTCGGGCCCGGCGACGTGGACCGAGAACCGGCTCCGCTCGACGCCCCGCTCGCGGGCGGTCCTGCAGGTGTCGCAGTCGCAGTCCGGCGTCGGCGTGCCCGTGGTGTCGCCGGTCCCCAGTAGCGTGACCTCCATCGTGTCCGCTCCAGGGGGCTGGCCCGCCTAAAGGCAGCGGTGGCCGGGGGGACGTTGGACGCGTGTGGCGGTGGCTGGCGTGGTCGGACTCGACAGCGCCCTGCGCCCGTGCCCCAACGACCCCGAAGCTGCCGACCACGAACCGACGGCCGTCAGACGCGCGCCTGACGGACCTTTATGCCGACTGACGGTTTAGAAGCCGGCCACCAGATGAGTCCGCAGCCCGTGCCCGAAGAGGACGTCGTCACGGAGTCACCGACCGACCGGCAGATCCCGGTCGAGATCAACGTCGTGACCGACGCCGACCGGTCGCCGCCCGTCGCCGACGACAGCCGCATCGACGTCTCCGTCGGCGACCGCATCTACCCCACCGCCGAGCTGGAGACCGGCGAGTACGTCGCATGGTGGTTCGAGGCCGACGCGCCGGCGCCGGACCACCCCGCCACGACGGAGTGGGTGGTGGCGCCGACGCGGTTCCTGGCCGCCGGGACGCTCCACGAGCTCTGGCAGGACCCCGCCGCCTTCGACCGGCTGGCCGAGTAGGTCAGCCCGCCATCGTCGCGTGCTGGCAGCTGGTCTCGAGCCGGAGGGCCGGCGGTTCGCCGGGCGGGCCCTCGATCCAGAGTTCGACGCCGGTCCAGTTCTCGCCCTCGCAGGCAGACCCGGCTGCTCGACCCCGGGCCAGTCGCGCTCGAACCGCGTGCCGTCGACGACGACCTCAATCGTCTCGGGCTCGGACGACTCCTGGGTCGGTCCCCGTAACGACCCTCAGTGGTCGTGTTCGTGCTCCTCGCCGCCGTCCGAGACCACGTCCTCGGTCTCGGCGCCGCTCCCGGAGCCGGCCACGAGCCCCTCCGCGTCGCCGTCGATCATGTCCATGTTCTTGAGGTTGTCCCGCTCCTCGAACCCCTCGACGGCGTCCAGGAGGTCGGCCTGGGTCAGCGTGGTGCGCTCCTCGGTCAGGGCGTCCAGCACCGCCTCACGGAGCACCAGCCGGAGGTCGCTGCCGGTCAGGCCCTCGGTGGCCTCGGCCACCCCCACCGGGTCGAAGTCCTCGATGTCCATCCGCCGGGAGACCACCCGGAGGATGTCCGCCCGCATCTGGGTGTCGGGCTTGGGGAAGTTGACGATCTCGTCGAACCGCCGCCACGCCGCGGCGTCGAGCTGGTCGGGGTGGTTGGTCGCGCCGATGAGCAGCACGTCGTCCTGAATCAGGCTGATGTCGTCGATGGACTTGAGCAGGGTGTTGACCGCGCGCTTGATGGCGGCGTGCTCGTCGCTGGCGCGGGTCTTGGCGACGAAGTCGAACTCGTCCATGAACAGGATACACGGCGAGAGCCGCTTGGCGA
>CAYWNQ010000297.1:0-2036 GCA_964459695.1 uncultured Halobacteriales archaeon
GGGCGATGGCGAAGCCGGCGTTCTCGGCGCCCAGCAGGTTCTCCTCGGGGACGCGCACGCCGTCGTAGACGATCTCGGCGTGGCTCTCGGGGAGCAGCGACTGGCCGAGGTGGGGGATGTCGCGCTCGACGTGGACGCCGTCGGCGTCGGTCGGCACCAGGAAGATGGAGGCGCCCTGGTAGGGGTGGGCCTCGGGGTCGGTGACGGCCATCACGAGCAGCACCGACGCCTCGCTGCCCTGGGTGGTCCACCACTTGTGGCCGTCGATGACCCACTCGTCGCCGTCCTTCTCGGCGGTCGTCCGGAGCATCTTCGGGTCGCTCCCGGCGCCCGGACTCGGCTCGGTCATCGAGAACCCCGACCGGATATCGCCCTCGACCAGCGGCACCAGCCACTCCTCCTTCTGGTCTTCGGTGCCGACCAGTTCGAGGGTGTGCATGTTGCCCTCGTCGGGGGCGTCGACCCGCATGGCCGGCGCGCCGAGCAGCGTGCGCCCGGCCTGCTCGAACAGCGGCAGGACGTCCCGGAGGTCGAGGCCCATCCCGCCGTACTCCGCCTCGATCTGGGGGGCGTAGAGGTCCCGCTCGCGGGCCTCCGCCCGGAGGTCCTCGATCACGGACTCGTCGACGGCGCCCCCGCCGCGGTGCTCGCGCTCGACCGGGATGACGACCTCGTCGACGAACGCCCGCGCCCGGTCGCCCAGGTCCCGCGCCCGCTCGGAGTCGTGGTACTCCATGGACTGGCTACTGACCACACCGTTGTAAAACGACCGGGGCCCTCCACGCCGGCGGGACCGCCGGTCCGACCGGTTCGCCGGCACTTTTCAGATTAGCTCGTGGTGGATGCCAGTACCGCCCGGAAAGCCCCGGCTGTCGACGGCAGCGCAGCTGCCGTCTGCTCGGGAGAGCTTCGCTCTCCCGGTGGCTGCGGTCGCGCGGCTCACGGCTCGCGTGCTCGCCGTTCGCGCATTCGGCGGCGCTCCCTCCGGTCGCGCCGCCCGCTCGCTGCGCGCTTCGCTCCCTGCGGTCGCTGCAGTGCTTGCGTCGCCGTGCGTCCCGCAGCCAGCCGCCCCTTTCAGTCCCGCCCAGCCGGCTGATCAACCCGGCCGGGGTGGGACTGAAAGGGGCCGCCCGCTCGATCCGGTGAGACGACGAAAGCACCGCAGTGAGGGAGCAAAGCGACCGAACGAGGAGCGCAGCGAGTCGCAACCGGTCGAGCGGGCGGGGGCTTTCCAGGCGGTAGTGAGAGACCGATCCGAAACTGAACAGTGCCGGTTCGCCGACCCCACACTTAATGCGACGGGCCCGCCTACGCCGCTAACAATGTTAGCGAGGCCACGACCGTGACCGAGGTCAGCGAGGAGTACTTCCGGCGCATCGTGGACGAGGACGCGCTGGCCGACTACCTCCGGGCGAGCCTCGGTCCCGTCGAGGCGTACGAGGTCGCCCACCACGGCCAGGGCCACTCCAACGAGACGCTGTTCGTCACGTGGGGCGACGAGGAGCTTGTCGTCCGCCGGCCCCCGCCGGGCGAGACCGCCGACACCGCCCACGACGTGCTCCGGGAGTACCGGGTCGTCGACGCGCTCCAGGACACCGCCGTCCGGGTGCCGGAGACGGTGCTCGCCTGCGACGACCACGACGTCCTGGGGTCGGACTTCTACGTGATGCGCCGCGCCGAGGGCGACGTCCTCCGGGCCGACGAGCCCGACCGGTTCGCCGACCCCGCGATGCGCCGGCAGGTCGGCGAGGAGCTGGTCGACCGGCTCGTGGAGATCCACGCGGTCGACCACGACGCCGTCGGGCTCGAGCACGGCGACTTCGGCTACCCGCCGGGGTTCACCGAGCGCCAGGTCCGGCGGTGGTCCGAGCAGCTGATGTGGGCCTTCGAGACCACCGCCGACGAGCGCGAGGTGACCGAGCTGTACGACGTGATGGAGTGGCTCCAGGACAACGTCCCGCCGGACCCGCCCGCGACGCTGGTCCACGGCGACTACAAGCTCGACAACGTGATGTTCGGCCCGGGGACGCCGCCGG
>CAYWNQ010000298.1:0-2023 GCA_964459695.1 uncultured Halobacteriales archaeon
GTCGGGCGGGACTGAAAGGGGCGAGGTGCTGGACGAAGGCCGGCGACGTAAGCACCGCAACGAGCGAAGCGAGTGAGGAGCGCAGCGAGCCGCCCGAGTCCAGCGCCTCGGGGCGTTCCGTGCGGTAGTGGCGGTCCAGAGCAAGGATGCGGTCAGCGCCTCGGGGCTTTCCGTGCGGTGGTGGCGGTCCAGCACGAGCATGCTAGCCAGCGCCTCGGAACTACCCGGCCGGTACGCTGATCCGCACCTGGCGAATCCGACAGGACCCGCTCTCACTTCCCCCAGAACGGGTCCCGCTCCCGGCGGCGCTCCAGGTACAGCGACAGCGTCTCGACCTCGTCGCCCGGGAGGTCGTCGGTGAGCTCCTGCTCGAGGATCTTGGCGTGCTTCTCGGGCACCAGGGTCCAGAGCTCGTCGCCCTCCTCGATCTGGCGCCCGACGGTCGGGCCGTCGATGGCGACCGAGACGCGGTCGCCGTGGCGGGCCTCGTCGACGTCGTCGCCCTCGGCCTGGATGCCGTTGACCTCGCCGACGCGGGTCGGCTCGCCGTCCGCCCACGTCGCGACCGGGGTGTTGCGCCGGAGCGTGCCGCCCAGCACCTCGACGCCGACCACCGCCGGGTCGGACTGGCGGAAGGTGTGGTCCTCGAGGATCCGGACCCGGGCGGGCCGGACGATCTTGTCCAGGACGGCGGTCTGCTGGGCGGCCTGGATGGACTCGACGTGGTCCTCGTAGGCCTCGACGAGCTGGTAGATGACGTCGTCGGCGAACACCGAGACGCCGGCCTCCTCGGCCTCCTCGCTGGCCGCCGGCAGGACGTCGACGTTGAACCCCAGCACGACCGAGTGGGTGGGGTCCTCGGCGGTCGAGGCCACCGCGACGTCCCGGGGGGCGATGTCGCCGACCTCCGCGCGGACGATGGGGACCTCGGCGTCGGCCAGTGTCGAGGAGACGGCCTCCAGGCTGCCGAGCGTGTCGGCCTTGACGACCACGCCCGCCTCGGCGGTCGACACCTCGATCTCGGCGAGCTCGGCCCGCACGGCCTCGACGACGTCGTCGACGTCGCGGTCGCCCACGACGCGGACCGGCGCGCCGGCCATCGCCTCGTCGAGGTCCGGCGCGGCGATCTTGACGCCGGCGGCGGCCCGGACCTCCGGCACCCGCTCGAACTGCTCCTCGGTGCGGATCTCCGCCAGGGGCTTGGGCTGGAGCAGCGCCCGGACCTCGGTGACGATGGGGTCGTCCTGGCCGCCGACGACGATGGCGTCGTCGTCGGCGACGGTGCCGTCGTACAGCACCACGTCGATGGTGGTGCCGAAGCCCCGCTCGTCGGTCACCTCCAGCACCGTGCCCGCCCCGGGGCCGGCCACGTCGATGGCCATCTCTGCCTTCATGTACCGCTGGGAGAGCCCCATCAGCACCGCGAGCAGGTCGGCGACGCCCTCGCCGGTCTCGGCGGAGGTGGGGACGACCCCGACGTTGTTCTGGAAGTCCGACACCCGCCAGTACATGTCCGCCGAGAAGCCGTGGTCGCTCAGCTCGCCGATGAGCTCGTAGAGGCGCTCCTCGAGGCGCCGTCTGGTCCGGTCGCTCTGGGCGTCCATCGACGCCTGGATGGCGGCGTCGGACTCGGGGTTCCAGCCCGGGACGGTGTCGATCTTGTTGGCCGCGACCACGAACGGCGTCCGGGTCCGCCGGAGGATGTCGACGGCCTCCTCGGTCTGGGGCTGGAAGCCGTCGGTGACGTCCACGACGAGGATGGCGATGTCGGCGAGCGCGCCCCCGCGCGAGCGCAGCGTCGAGAACGAGTGGTGGCCGGGCGTGTCGATGAACAGCAGCCCCGGCAGGTCGAAGTCCTCGGGGTCGACCAGCGCGCCGGCCATCTCGGAGACCACCGACAGCGGCACCGCCGTGGCGCCGATGTGCTGGGTGATGGCGCCGGCCTCGCCGTCGATGACCGCCGAGCCACGGATCCGGTCGAGCAGGCTGGTCTTGCCGTGGTCGACGTGGCCCAGCACCGCGA
>CAYWNQ010000299.1:0-2012 GCA_964459695.1 uncultured Halobacteriales archaeon
GCTTCTCCACGATGTCGGTGACGGTCCGCCCGCTCGTCGAGAGCACGCCGTAGCTCGTGGGGTCCTCGACGCGGTACGCGCCGACCGCCGGGCCGTCCTCGAACAGCGCCTCGACGCCCGCGGGGTCGTAGAGGTTGTCGCCGTTGAGCACCGCGAACGGGCCGTCGAGGTGCTCGCGGGCCGCGGCGACGGCGTGGGCCGTGCCGCGCTGCTCGTCCTGGACGGCGTACCGCACCGGGACGCCGCGGTAGCTGTCCCCGAACTGCTCGCGCACGTCCCCGCCGCGGTAGCCGACGACCAGGACGAGCTCGTCGGTGCCGGCCGCGACCGCCGCGTCGGCCACGTGGGCGACCATGGGGCGGTCGGCCACCGGCAGCATCGGCTTGGCGGCGGTGGCGGTCAGCGGCGCCATCCGGGTCCCCTCGCCGGCGGCGAGGACGACTGTCTGCATGGCCGACCCGGGGTCCGGCAGCGCCTTGTGCCTACCGGCTCTGTGCGAACAGGCGGCCCGCCCGCGTCCCGCACCCGTGGGCCGCGCTCCCGCGAGCGGGTGCGGGTCGGCGCGTCAGCGCACGGCGACGCTTGCCCCGGCTCCACTCTTCAACCCTCGCATCGCAACGCCTTTTCCGGGGCGGCCCGAGGCGGTGGACGGTATGGTCGACGTCGTCACCGCGCTCGCGTTCCTGACCGGACTGGCCACCGGCGCCGTGTTCGCCTTCTTCGAGGTGCCGATCCCGGCGCCGCCGAACCTGGCCGGCGTGCTGGGCATCGTCGGCATCTTCGTGGGGTTCAAGCTGGTCGACGCCTCCTCGTACGGCTACGACCTGCTGGGCGCACTGGGGCTGTGACTCAGTACGAGCGCTCGGTGGGCTCGTAGGTCTCGGCCTCGCCCTCGAGGATGACGTCCTTGTAGTACAGCCGCGGCGTCCCGCCGTCCCAGGCGATCATGGTGTGCTTGAGCCACTCGTCGTCCCGGCGCTCCTGGTGCTCCTGGCGCCAGTGGGCGCCGCGGAACTCGTCGCGGGCCAGCGCGCCGAGCGTGATGGCCTCCGCGAGGTCGATGAGGTTGCGGGTCTCGATGGTGTGGATGAGGTCGGTGTTGAACGTCCGCGAGGGGTCCGAGACGGCGACCTCCCGGTAGCGCTCGCGGCAGTCCCGGATGTCCGCCAGGGCGTCCTTCAGGTTGGCCTCGTTGCGGAACACGTTGACGTTCGCCGTCATCGTGTCCTGGAGGTCCGACCGGATCTCGGCGTGGTTGCGCCCGTCGGCGGACAGCAGCGCCTCGACGCGCTGCTCCTCGGCGACGAGGTGGGACTCGACCACCCGCTCGGGCTGGACCTCGCCACCGTCGGCGGCGAGGTCCGCGTCGGCGTCGACCGCCCCGGGCTCGACCGGCGTGTCCACAGCGCCGGCCTCGGTCTCGGCGTCGGGTCCGGTCGGGATCTCCGCCTGGCCGAGGTCGGCGCCGGCGGCGTGGCGCCCGGCCCGGGCACCGAACACGATGAGCTCCGGCAGCGCGTTGCCGCCCAGCCGGTTCGAGCCGTGGACCGAGACGCAGGCGCACTCGCCGGCGGCGTACAGGCCCTCGACGCACGTGCGGCCGTGCTCGTCGGTCTCGACGCCGCCCATGTGGTAGTGCTGGCCGGGCTTGACCGGCATCGGCTCCTCCAGGGGGTCGACGCCCTCGAAGTCCTCGGCGAGGTGGATGATGTTCTCCAGCCGGTCGGTGATGCGCTCGGCGCCCAGGTGGCGCATGTCCAGCAGCACGTGGTCGTCCTCGAACCCGCGGCCCGCGTCGACCTCCGTGAGCTCCGCGCGGGCCACGACGTCCCGGGAGGCCAGCTCGCCGGCGTTGTTGGCGTAGCCGTACTCGAACATGAACCGCTCGCCCTCGCTGTTGTACAGGATGCCGCCCTCGCCGCGGACGCCCTCGGAGATGAGCACGCCGGTCGAGGGCAGCGTCGTCGGGTGGAACTGGACGAACTCCATGTCCTCCAGCGGCACGCCGGCGC
>CAYWNQ010000300.1:0-1997 GCA_964459695.1 uncultured Halobacteriales archaeon
GCAGCGCGTCGAAGCCCGCCGACTCGACCTCGTCGAGGGCGGCGAGGATCGCGCTCGCGGACGCCTCGTCGACGATCCCCTGCTCGGCGAGCATGACCACGTGGGCGCGGTCGACGGCCAGGTCGGCCGCGAAGATGCGCCCGTCCTCGTCCATGGCCGAGAGGAACCCCCGGGCAGGGCCGCCGCTGAAGCGGCCGCGGCGGATCACGTCGGTCGCTGGCTCCTCGTCGGTCATGGGCTCTCAGTTTTCGGGGTCGGTGTCGCCCCCGTTCGCACTCTCGCCGCCGTCCGCGGCTGCCTCGACGCTGGCGACCGACTCGATGGCGCGGTTGGCGAGGCGCTCCTGGAAGCCGTGGTACTTCGCGACGCCCGTGGCGTCGGCCTGGGTGATGCCCCCCAACACGTCCTCGGTATCGAAGGAGGCCGCCGACTCGGAGTAGACGGCGTAGTCGGATTCCCGGGCCACGGGGCGGGCCTGCCCGCCCTCGAACTTCACGAGGACGGTCCCGGTCACGCGCCGCTGGGTTCCCTCGATGAAACCCTCGAGGGCGGTCACGAGCGGCGCCGAGAGCAAGCCCTGGTAGGCCTTCTCGGCCCAGGCGTCGTCGACGCGCTTCTTGAAGCTCCGTTCCTCCTTGGTGAGGACGAGCTGTTCCAGCGCCTCGTGGGCGGCCAACAGCGTCGTCGCCGCCGGGTGCTCGTAGTTCTCCCGCACCTTCAGGCCGAGCATCCGGTCTTCCATCATGTCCGTCCGGCCGACGCCGTAGGAGCCGGCCAGGTCGTTCAGGTACTCGATCGTGTAGACCTGGCTGTAGCGTTCGCCGTCGACGGCGACCGGGTAGCCCTCGTCGAACTCGATCTCGATGACGTCGGTGTCCTCGGTCGGCGGATCGGTCCACTCGTAGATCTCCTCTCCGGGGACGTAACCGGGGTCCTCGAGCTCGGAGCCCTCGACCGACCGGCTCCAGAGGTTGGTGTCGATGCTCCAGTCACCCTCGTTCCCGCCCTCGACGGGGAGGTCGCGCTCCTGGGCGTACTCGAGCTCCCACTCGCGGGTGAGGCCCATCTCTCGGATCGGCGCGATCACCTCGAAGTCCGAGGCCCGCCAGACGGCCTCGAAGCGCAGCTGATCGTTGCCTTTGCCGGTACAGCCGTGGGCGAGCGCGTCGCAGCCAGTGTCCTCGGCCACCTCGAGGATGGCCTCGGCGATCACCGGCCGGGCGAGCGCGGTCCCGAGGGGGTAGCCTTGGTACGTCGCGTTCGCCCGGACGGAGTCGAGACAGAGAGCCGCGAACTCGTCGGTGGCGTCGATCACGTGGTGGTCGAGGTCGAGCGCCGCCGCCGTCTCCTCGGCCTCGTCGAACTCGTCCTCGGGCTGGCCGACGTCGACGGTGACGCCGACGACCTCCTCGTAGCCGTACTCCTCCTCGAGCAGCGGCACGCACACGGTAGTGTCGAGCCCGCCCGAGAAGGCGAGGGCGACGCGTCCGTTCGTTTCGGTTGTCATCGTGTTGGTTGATCGGTTGGTTCGGACCCCCAAGTATGGGTCGATTCGAGCGCCGGTGATGGAGAAGGGGTAGAGCTGGGCCTAACGGCCCGGTCGCGGCGGTCGAGCGGCCCCGCCGCTCGTGGCCTCCGGGGCGACGGCGCGGCGGGTCCGGGTCATCACCGCGACGTATTCGACCCGCGATATTAAACGCTTTCGCGTCCGTCCCGCCCGTGGCACGGGCTGACGCCCAGAGACGGACGGGCGACGGCGATGCGGCAGTGGGGCCGGCTACCAACGACCTGAGCGTTTATCCTGTGGGGCCTCCTGGAAGCGCCCAGCGGAGGACAGAACGTGATCACCATCACGAGCGGACTCGTCGGGGGGGTGTTCGGCGCGATCGTCACCGCCGCGGCCGAGTCGGCGGTTGGGGACGGTCCCAGCCCGTCGGCGACGGTCTGGGCGATGTATCTCGGCGACGGCGACCCGTCGAACTACGTGAAACAGGGGA
>CAYWNQ010000301.1:0-1984 GCA_964459695.1 uncultured Halobacteriales archaeon
TGACCGGGCTGCAGAACTACCGGTTCGGGAAGGCGACCACGCTGCCGTTCCCGGGCTCGCGCGGTCAGGACGTGCCCGAGAGCGTGCTCGACACGCTGGCCGAGAACCGGGCCCGTGGGCTCCACACGCTCGTCTTCCTCGACATCGAGGCGGCCGACGAACGCTACCTGCGAGCCGACGAGGCGGCCGGCGTCCTCGGGGAGCACTCACCGGATGGCCTCACCGTTGCAGTGGCCCGGGCGGGGAGCCCCGAGCCCGTCGTCGTGGCCGACCGGCTCTCCGCGCTCGCCGACCGGTCGTTCGGGGACCCACTGCACCTGTTGGTCGTTCCGGGCCGGCTCCACGAGCTCGAGGCGGAGGCACTCCGGGCGTTCGCCGACGCGCCGGCGGAGCTGCTCGAGGTCGATTGATGGCCGCTCCGGAGCCGGTGGGGGAAGCGCAAGACCGATGGCGGTGGCCTCCGTCACGGCGACCGGCATGACCGTCTCCGACCGGCCCACCGAGTGGCTCGCGATGGCCCGCCGGCGCCACCGCTACCTCGTGAGCGCGGGCTTCGGCCTGGGGCTCGTCGGAGCGGTGCTCGCGGTCTGGATCGCCTACGAGTGGTTCGCTCGGGGTATCAGCCACGAGGTGCTCGCACTGGTGGCCGGCTTTGCCGTCCTGCTGGGCGTCCAGCTGCTCGTGCTCTCGACGCTGACGAGCCTCCTGGTCGACCTCCACGAGGCGGAGCTCGATCGAGGTTCGGACGGCGAGTAGCGCCCGCTACCGGACGACGACCTCGACCTCGTGACCGTCCGGGTCCTTCGTGAACGCGTAGTTGTAGTCGCAGCTCTCGGGGTCGCGGTAGTCCTCGGCCTCGCGGGTCATCAGCTGGTCCCAGTAGTCCTCGAGGTCGCCCGCGCGCACCGCCAGGTGGCCCCAGGCGTCGCCCATCGTGTACGACCGGCCGTCGTAGTTGTAGGTGAGCTCGACCGCCATCGCCTCCCGAGCCGCCTCCGGGGGCCGAACGAAGTAGTTCGCGAACGTGTCGGCCTCCCAGCGGCCGACCTCGTCGTAGCCCAGCTTGCGGACCCACCAGCCAAGCGCTTCGTCGGCGTCCTCGACGCGCATCATGGTGTGGTCGAGGCTCCACCGCGCGCCGTAGTCGCGCTCGACGATCTCGATCTCGTGGCCATCGGGGTCCTTCACGAACGCGTACCCGGGGTTGTCCTCGGGCCGGCGGTAGTCCTCGACCCCCTGGTCCATGAGCTCGTAGTAGGCGTCGTGGACGTCCTCGACGCGCACGGCGATGTGGCCCCACGCATCGCCGAGCTCGTAGGAGCGGCCGTCGTGGTTGTACGTCAGCTCGAGCACGGCCCCCTCGTCGTGGACGTCCTCGGGGCCGAGGAAGACGAGCGTGAACGTGTCGTGCTCGGACCGGTGCTTCTCCTCGTACTCGAGGTGGGTCGTGTACCAGTCGACCGAGCGCTCGAGGTCCTCGACTCGGAGCATCGTGTGGTCGAGAGTGCCGTCCGTCGTCATGGTCGAGCCCACTCGGAGCGCGCCGAAAAGCCTACCGCTCGCGGGCCGTCGCGCCCGTGATCGCCGCGACCAGGGCGCCCCGATACCCCCACCAGGCGACGAGCCAGAGCGTGGCCGTTCCGACCGGGAGGGCCGTGACCCCGCGTGGTCGGCCGACCGCGACGGCGACCGGGAGCAGGCTGAGCCCGCTGAGCACGAGCAGACCCCCGGTGACCCGACGGTCCTCCCGGCCGACGACCTGCGCAGAGATGGCATTCGCCAGCCCAAGGCCGTACAGCAGGCTCGCGACGGGCCACCCCAGCAGCCACTCTGGGAGCCCACGAGTGTACACGAGCAGGTAGCTTGGAAGCGACGTGACGTGGAGCGGCGACGGGGTCACCAGCCCGAACGAGTGGACGAGGTCGACCGTCGGCTCCGGCCCGAACACCACGACGACCCAGGGCACCACGCCAGCGACGGCGAC
>CAYWNQ010000302.1:0-1983 GCA_964459695.1 uncultured Halobacteriales archaeon
CCTCCCGGGCGATGACGCTCGGGGTCACCCCGGCCGTCGGTCCGTCGGCGAAGTGCTTGACGACCCGCTCGGCGGGGAGCCCGGCGTCAGCGGCCCAGTCCCCCACGTCGGTGAAGTCCTCGCCCGCCTCGGTGTGGAGTTGGACGGCGACACCCGTCTCGGCACCGAGGGCGAGCGCGTGGCGGAGGACGGCGTTCGAGGCGGTCCAGACGGCGTCGCTCACGTCGTAGTGGGGCCGGCCGGACTTCAGGGCGACCGCCGGGCCGTCGGCCGCGTACTCGGCGGCCACGTCGAGGCCGGCGCGCATGAGCTCGGTCGCGTCCTCGGGGGCGAACCCTCGGTCATCGACCAGCCGGCTGACGAGGGCCGGGTGGACCCCGAGCACCGGCCAAGCCCGGCCCGGGAGGCGGTCGCTGGCCGAGGCGGCGAGTTCGACGGTCCGCTCGAACACGGGCCGGAAGTCCGCGCCGGTTGCGGGTTCGACGCCCAGCTTCCAGGAGGGCTGGTTACAGATCAGCAGGTGCGTCCCGCCCGCCCGGGCGAAGTCGTCGACCGCCGCGAGGCCGCGCCCCCGCACCGCGTCGAGGTGGCAGTGGTCGTCGAGGACGGGGCCGGCCATAGGGGGTGGTTCGACCCGCGGCCCAAAATCGCTGGCGTTCCGCCCCGGCCTACTCTCCGAGCGTCATCGCCTCGTCGGCGACCGCGGCGAGGGCGTCGGAGCGACCGTGTCGTCCCGGTGCGATCGCGACGGTCCGCACCCCGTGGCGGTTGGCGGTCTCGAAGGCGGGCTTGAAATCCATGTCCCGCGAGGCGATGACCAGCACGTCGATCTCGTCGTCGACCGCCAGCGCCGTCGCGTCCACGGCGAGTCGGACGTCGACATCGCCCGACGTGACGACGGCCTCGAAGCCGTGTGCCTCCGCGGCCTGGAGCAGGCCGGGGGTGGCGTTCACGTCGAAGTAGCACCGCGCGACGGTGAGCCGGCCGCGGGCCTCGGCGGCCGCCCGGAGGTCCGAGAGGTCGACGTCGAACTCCGCCCGGAACACGTTCGGTCCGTCGACGAGCAGCGCGACGCGACCCGTCGACCCCAGTAGCCGGCCGAGGAGGCCCATGCGGGCCAACCCGCGGGCAGGCGCATAGGGATGGCGGTCGGACGGCCGCGAGCATCCAAATACCAGGACGCGGCCAGTGCCCGGTGCCGACACTCGCAAACCACCCGTCGGCCGAACTACCATGCGCTGCCTGAACTGCGCCAACACGGACCGCTTCGTACTGGTCGTCGAGCTCGCGGTCGTCGCGCGGGGTCCCTCGGACTTCGTCGACCCCGACTGGGGGCTCGCCCTCGAATGTGCGGCCTGCGCGAGCACCGACGTCGAGGGCGATCCCGTCGGGCTGCTCGCGGCCCGGTGCCGTTAGTCGGCCCGCGTGGCCGGGCCGACGACGGCGTCGTAGGTCCGGTAATCGGCGTCGCGGGGCGCGCCGCCGGTCCAGGTGACCAGCGCGGCGCGCTCGTCCCTGACCGTCGAGAGGAGCCGCCGTTCGACCGCCGCCACGCGACCGGAGCCCAACGCGGCTCGACAGGCCGATCGGTCGCCGAACCGGACCACGGCGGTCCTGCCGGGGAGGAATCGGGCTACCGTCGACTCGAGCGCGCCGACGTCCCGCCAGTCCACGGCGTGTCGGCGATCCTCGGCCTGCACTGATATCGAGAGCCGGATCCGCTCGCCATCGAAGGTCGCGGTGGCGCCGGGACGGACGTCCACGCAGTCGATGGCCGGCAGTGCCGGCGGGACGGGCGAGCGGATGAGGACGGCCCGCGGGGGTGACGCCGGACCGATGGTCCCCGAGGAATCGGACGGCGACGGAGGCATTAGTGACGATTTAGGTAATATTGCTAAAAGTGCATAACCCTGCCGGTGACCCAGCCCCCGACATGGCCGACGAGGAGATACTCGGGACGACGACGGTGACGGACCGCTGGCG
>CAYWNQ010000303.1:0-1948 GCA_964459695.1 uncultured Halobacteriales archaeon
CTCACCTTCCACGGCGTGAAGGACGCCGACTTCGTCGGCAAGGAGGCCTACGCCGACGCCATCGAGGCGGACAACGCCGCGACGCTGTGCACCCTCTCGGTCGCCGACCACGCGCCCGACGGCGGCGAGCGGCGGTTCATGCTCGGCAACGAGCCCGTGATGGACACCGACGGCAACGTGCTCGTCGACGAGGAGGGCCGGCGGTCCTACGTCACCAGCGCCGGCACCGGCCCCACGGTCGGCAAGCACCTGCTGATGGCGTACCTCCCGCCCGAACACGCCGAGGAGGGCACCCGCCTCCAGGTCGAGTACATGGGTGGCACCTACCCGGTCGACGTCGAGGTCGTCGGGAGCCGCCCGCTGTTCGACCCCGACAACGAGCGTATCCGGAACTGACGACGCCGACCGCCCCGGTTCGCCCGGGGTCCCCAACGGAGACACACCACAATGGACGTCCTGGCCTGCATCAAGCGCGTGCCCGACACCGGCTCGAAGATCGTACTGACCGACGACCAGCAGGACATCGACGCCAGCGGCCTGGGGTTCACCATGAGCCCACACGAGGAGTGCGCCATCGAGGAGGCGATCCAGCTGACCGACGAGCACGGCGGCACGGCGACCGTCCTGACGCTGGGCGACGAGGAGTCCGTCGAGCAGCTCCGGACCGGCCTGGCGATGACCGCCGACGAGGCCACGCTGCTGGAGACCGACGGCGCCGAGTGGGGGCCCCGCGCCACCGCCGGCGCCGTCGCCGACGCCGTCCGCGAGGCGGGCGGCTACGACCTCCTGCTGTTCGGCAACGAGTCCGCCGACGCGGCCAACTACCAGGTCGGCGTCCGGGTGGCCCGCGAGCTCGACCTGCCCTGCGTCGCCGGCGTCAAGGAGCTCTCGGTCGCCGACGGCACCGCCACGGCCCGCCGGGAGGTGGCGGGCGGCGAGGAGGTCTACGAGCTCGACCTCCCGGCGGTCGTGACGGTCAAGGAGGGCATCAACGAGCCCCGCTACGCCTCGATGCGCGCCAAGATGAACGCCCGCCGCCAGGAGGTCGACCGGCGCGAGCCGGCCCGCGAGTCCGGCCCCGGCGGCCTCGAGAAGGTCCGGCTCGAGGCGCCGGCGGAGGACGACAGCGCCGCCGAGGTGCTGGGCGAGGGCGTCGACGCCGTCCCGCGCGTCGTCGAGGTGCTCGACGAGGAGGTCGAGGTGCTGTGATCCTCGCCCTGGTCGAGCACGACGCCGGGACGCCGCTGGAGACCTCCCTCGAGGCGCTGACGCTGGCGCGCGACGTCGCCGACGGCGAAGACGCGCCGGTCGCCGCCGCGACCGTCGGCCCCGAGGGCGCCGCCGTCGCCGACGAGCTCGGCGAGTACGGCGTGGCCGAGCTCCACCACGTCGCCCACCCCGACCTCGACGCGTACGCGCCCCGCGGCTGGGGCGGGGCCCTGGCCGGGCTCGTCGAGGAGCTGGCGCCCGCGGCCGTCGTCGCGCCGGGCAGCGACCGGGGCCACGAGGTGCTGGCCCACGCCGGGGCCTCGCTCGACCTCCCGGTCGCCGCCAACTGCCTCGAGGTGACCGTCGGCGACGCCTACGAGCTCAGGCGCCAGCGGTGGGGCGGCAGCCTGATCGAGGCGGCGCGGCTGGAGGCCGAGACGAAGCTGCTGACCGCCGCCGAGCACGAGCACCCGGTCGAACCGGCCGCCGAGGCGACCGAGCCGTCGGTCCAGGAGTTCGAGCCGACCCTCGACGACGCCGACACCCGCGTCCGCATCGAGCGCCTCGAGGAGAGCGACGTCGAGGGCGTCCCGCTCGGCGAGGCCCGGGTCGTCGTCGGCGGCGGGCGCGGCGTCGGCGGCCCGGAGGGGTACGGCCAGCTCGAGGAGCTGGCCGACCTGCTCGGCGGCGCCGTCGGGGCCTCCCGCGCGGCGGTCAACGAGGGCTGGCGCCCCCACGA
>CAYWNQ010000304.1:0-1899 GCA_964459695.1 uncultured Halobacteriales archaeon
GGGGTTCTTCTCGTAGTAGTCCTGGTGGTACTCCTCGGCGCGCCAGAACGTCTCGAGGGGCTCGACCTCCGTGACGATGGGGTCGTCGTAGACCCCCTCGGCCTCGAGCTCGTCGATGAAGGCGTCGGTGGCCTCGCGCTGGGCCGCGTCGTGGACGAAGACCGCCGACCGGTACTGCGAGCCGACGTCGGGGCCCTGGCGGTTCAGCGTCGTGGGATCGTGGACGGCGAAGAAGACGGCGAGCAGGTCCTCGAAGGCGACCCGGCCGGGGTCGTACTCGACCTGCACGACCTCGGCGTGACCCGTGCTCCCCGAACAGACGGCCTCGTAGGAGGGGTCCTCGACGTGGCCGCCGGCGTAGCCGGAGGTCGTCGACTCGACGCCGGCGAGCTCGTCGAACGCCGCCTCCACGCACCAGAAGCACCCGCCCGCGAACGTGGCGGTCTCGAGGGAGTCGTCGGGCATGGACGGGAGTAGCCGGCGCGGACACATCAACGCCCCGGTGGCGGTGCCGTCGGCCCAACAGTTATGCCCCGAACCCCGGAACGGGCGTCAATGGCGACGGACCTCCTCGGGACCTTCGAGGCGTCCCTCGACGGGCTCGACGTGACCCACGACCGGACCGCGGCCGCGGACCTGACCGAGGCCATCCGCGACGCGCTCGTCGAACCCGCCGTCGGCGCCCCGCTCCCCTGGGACGACCTCAGCTTGGACGGCACGGGGGTGAACCGGGCGCCGACCCCCGCGGAGCTCCAGGCCGCAGCGTCGGGCGTCACCGCCGCCGGCGCCGCCATCGCCGCCGAGGGGACCGTCATCGTGCAGGGCCGTCCCGGCGGCGACGAGCCGGCGAGCCTCTACCCGCCCCGACACGTCGCCATCGTGCGAGAAAGCGACGTCGTCGCGGCCGTCCCCGAGGCCATCGAGTGGCTCGCGGGGGAGTTCGCCGACGGCCGCCGGTCGGCCGTGTTCGCGACGGGCCCCAGCGCCACGGCGGACATGGGCGAGCTGGTCGTCGGCGTCCATGGCCCCGGCGCGGTGCACGTGATCACGGTGGTCGACCGATGAGCTCCCGTCGCGAGCGCGCCGACCGGATCCGCCAGCTCCTCGAGACGGAGGGTGACGCCGTCTACGCCAACACCACCCACGCCAACGAGGCGCGCTACGAGTCCGCCGCCGGCTCCGACCGCTTCGAGGAGAACCGCGAGCGAGCCAGCGCCATCAAGGCCGACGCCATCGAGCGGCTGCCCGCCCTCGTCGACGAGCTCCGGACGTCGGTCGAGGCGAACGGCGGCCACCTGTACCGAGCCGCGGACGCCGCGGACGCGAACGACTACATCGAGTCGGTCTGCCGGGACCACGGCGCCGAGACGGTCGTGAAGTCGAAGTCGATGACGTCCGAGGAGCTCGACGTCAACGACCACCTGGGCGCCGCGGGCGTCGACGTCACCGAGACGGACCTCGGGGAGTTCGTCCTCCAGGTCGCCGACGAGGCGCCGAGCCACCTGGTCGGCCCGGCCTACCACAAGTCGACCGACGACATCGCCGCGCTGTTCAACGACGTGTTCGAGCCCGACGAGCCGTTCGAGACGCCCGAGGCGCTCACCGCCTTCGCCCGGGACTACCTCGGCGAGCGCATCCGCGACGCCGACGTCGGCATGACCGGCGCGAACTTCCTCCTCGCCGAGAGCGGGACGGTCGTCCTCGTGACCAACGAGGGCAACGCCCGCAAGACCGCCGTGACCCCGCCGGTCCACGTCGCCGTCGCCGGCATCGAGAAGGTCATCCCGAGCCTGGCCGAGCTGCCGCCGTTCGTCGAGCTCATCGGGAAGACCGCGGGCGGCCAGTCCATCGCCCGCTACGTCACGCTGCTGACGCCGCCGGTCGACTCGCCGACGGTCG
>CAYWNQ010000305.1:0-1898 GCA_964459695.1 uncultured Halobacteriales archaeon
CCGACCGGCCCTCCTCGGACAACGTGATGAACGCCGTCTGCGCGGTCGAGGCCGCGACGAGCGACGTCGCCGAGGTGCTGGTCTGCATGCACGCCGGCAGCTCCGACGACCGGTGTGCGCTCCACCGCGGCACCCGCGTCCGGAAGAGCCACACCAGCCGCCGGGACGCCTTCGAGACCGTCGGCGCCGAGCCGCTGGGCAGCGTCGACTACGCGACCGGCGAGGTCACCGTCCGGCGTGAGCACGCGACCCGCGGCGAGACGGACCTCGACGTCGACCCCGCCCTCGAGACCGACGTGGCGCTGCTGC
The DNA here is from genome assembly GCA_964459695.1 of uncultured Halobacteriales archaeon. Classification (GTDB taxonomy): domain Archaea; phylum Halobacteriota; class Halobacteria; order Halobacteriales; family Haloarculaceae; genus CAYWNQ01. Next base: position 310 of record CAYWNQ010000305.1, read on the forward strand.
CGTTCACGCCCGGCACCGACCGGGCGATGCTCGAGACCGCCGGCGACGGCGAGGGGCTCGTCGTCGCCGGCACCGGGCTGGGCCACGTCCACACCGACTGGATCCCCACCATCGCCGACCTCGTCGAGGACGGCACCACCGTCGTGATGACCTCCCAGTGCCTGGAGGGCCGGGTCTGCGACCGGGTGTACGACACCGGCCGGGACCTGCTCGAAGCCGGCGTCGTCGAGGCCGAGGACACCCTGCCCGGGACGGCGAAGGTGAAGCTGATGTGGGCGCTGGCGAACGTCGCCGAGGACTCGGTGGCCGACGCGATGCGCACCTCCCTGGCCGGCGAGCTCACCGGGCGCTCGGTCCCCTGGACCTGAGATGGCCGGCAGCGACGTCCGCGTCCGGCAGGCCAGCCGCGACGACCACGACGCGGTCGCCGCGTTCACCGAGTCGACCTGGAGCGACCGCGACGCGGGCGACTACATCCCGCGGGTGTTCCCCGACTGGGTCGCCGGCGACGGTCCCGACCAGCGCACCGTCGTCGCCGAGCGCGACGGGGCTGTCGTCGGCGTCTGCCAGGGCCGGCTGCTCTCGCCCCACGAGGCCTGGGCCCAGGGGATGCGCGTCCATCCCGACCACCGGGGCACCGGCGTCGCGGCGGCGCTGAACGACGACCTGTTCGCCTGGGCCGCCGACGCCGGTGCGGCGGTGTGTCGCAACATGGTCTTCTCCTGGAACGTCGCGGGCCTGGGCGCCGCCCGCGCCGTCGGGTTCGACCCGCGGGCGGAGTTCCGGTGGGCCCACCCCATGCCCGACGCCGACGCCGCGGTTCCCGAGGGCCACTCGGTGGCCGGTGACCACGCCCGGGCGTGGGCCTCGTGGGCCCGCAGCGACGCTCGCGACGCCCTCGGCGGCCTCGCGCTGGACGCCGACGAGAGCTGGGCGCTGACGGAGCTCACCCCCGCCGACCTCCGGCGGGCCGCCGACGAGGCGGCGGTGCTCGCCGTGGAAGCCGGCGACCGGACGGTTGGCGGGACGTTCCGGGTCCGCCGCGAGGAGCGCGAGACCGACGAGGGCTCGACGGAGTCCTGGGCGGAGTACGGCGCGGCCTGGTGGGCCGACGCCACCGCCGCGTGGGCCGTCCTCGCCGCCGTCGCCCGCGACGCGGCGGCCCTCGGCGTCGACCGGACGCGGGTGCTCGTCCCGGAGACGCCCCGGCACGTCTCGGACGCCGCGCTCGCGGGCGTCGCGGTCGACGACGAGCCCGACTTCGTGCTGGAGGCCGACCTGACGGGACGGTGACGTGTGGGTTCTGGGATCGAAAGCGCGTCACGGGGCGTCGTGGCTCCTCGGTACGCGGTCCGCAGGACGTCGAAGGACCGCAACCGCCGACCGCTCCTAGTGTTTAACCGATCGTACCGCCAGAAAGCCCCCGCCCGCTCGACTCGAGGGCCTCGCTGCGCGCGCTCCCTCGCTGTCGCTCGGTCGCGTGCTTGCGTCGGCCGTCTTCGTCGACCGGGCGGCCCCTTTCAGTCCCACCCTGGTCGGCTGGTCGGCCGGTCGACTGGCCGGGAGCGGCGCTCGGGCCGCGACCCGGG
>CAYWNQ010000306.1:0-1893 GCA_964459695.1 uncultured Halobacteriales archaeon
CCGCGGTCGAAGTCGCGCATCTTCAGCCGGACGAGGTCGTCGTCGTAGAGGTAGGCCTTGTCGACCTTGGCGCCCTCGTACCGGTTGAGCTCCGTCACGAGCGCCGCGAGGTCCACGCTCGTGAGGGCGCGTTTCCGGTCCATACCGGAGGTGGCGCCGGGCCGGGGAAAGGCGTGTCGGGTCGTCGCCGTACGGTCGTCCACCCGCGGTCGGGGGTCCGGGATTCCGGGTCCGCCCTCCGATACGGTCGTGCGTAATTCGTCCCCACCTCACGGAGCCGGGGTCCATCTCGTCGGTCTCGAAACACCGGTTTCCCGAAGACTGCTGAAAATGGGTACGCACGACCGTATGATACGATCCCACCGGTCGGCGAACGCTCCAGCTGGAGGATTTCACGCCAGCAGGCCGTCCAGTCGTTCGACGGCGTCGCCCGTCTCGGCGACGAGTTCGTCCACGACGTCGCCGGCAGAACGGACCTCGTCGGTCAGACCGACGCTCTGGCCGGCGTACATAGCCATCGTCTCGACGTCGCCGTCCACGCCTGCCGTTGGCAGGACGGCGCTGTAGCGCTTGACCGGGCGGCCGTCGGGACGGGTCCCCACGACCTCCCCTTCTCCGGGACGGCTACCGGGCGCCGGCCGGCCCGCCGCCTCCCACCGTTCGACGGTGCTGTTCCGGAGTGTCCGGTGGTGCGATCCGGGCCAGCCGCCATCGAACAGTTCGGAGTAGACCGTGTCGGTCTCCTCGGCGTCGATCACCTTCCCGCGGTAGACCGGGGCGACGTCGGCCTCCTCGGCGGCGAGGAACCGCGTTCCGAGCCACGCGCCGTCGGCCCCGAGCGCGAGCGCGGCGGCGATCCCTCGACCGTCCGCGATACCACCCGCCGCCACGACGGGGACGTCCACCGCGTCCGCGACCCGCGGGACGAGGGGCATCGTCGCCACCTCGCTCTGGACGTGCCCGCCCGCTTCCCAGCCCTGCGAGACGACCGCGTCGACGCCCGCGGCCGCCGCCTCTCGCGCCTCCCGTGCGCTACAGACCGTCTGGAGCACGCGGGCGCCGGCGTCGTGTATCCGCTCGACGTAAGGAGCGGCCTCGCCGAACGACAGCGAGACGACCTCGGCGCCGGCCTCCAGACAGGCCGTGACGTGTTCCTCGGTCGGGGTACGGATCGCACCCGGGTGGAGGACGAGGTTCGCGCCGACCGTGCCGTCGGTCCGGTCCAGTGCCCCGTGGATCGCGTCACGAGTCTCCTCGACGCTCCGGAACGTCGCCGACAGCAGTCCCAGCCCGCCCGCGTCGGCGACCCCGGCAGCCAGGTCGGAACTGGACGCCCTCCCGATCGGCGCCTGCACGATGGGGACCTCGAGGTCGAGCACATCGCAGAGGGGCGTATCGAGTGAAGTCATATGCGTCCTCTGCGGCAGGTCCCCAAAAGTGTTGAGCGGAGACCGGTCGTGGTGGCCACCGGAGACACCCCCGATCTCCGGATGCTGCCCACCACCGGACGTTCGTGGCTCTCAGGACGCCCGGGCGTACGGCTCGAACTCCCGGCCGAACAGGACGAAGTAGGCGACGCCTGCGACGCCGACAACCGAGGCTGTGCCGAAGGCGACCGTCGGGTCCGTCGCGTAGAGCACACCACCCACCACCGCGGAGGGGATGACGATCGTGTTCCGGACCAGGTAGTAGGTCCCGGTGACCCTCCCACCGGCATCGCGCTCGGCGGGACCGACGATGAGCGCCTTGTGCGCCGGGAGGCCGGCGAACCGCAGGCCGGAGAACGCGAAGAGTCCCGCCAGGACCCACTGGTTCGCGGGGGCCACGATCAGCAGGGCGGGGAAGACGGCGTAGACGGCGAACCCGAACGCCACGACCGGTTTCAGCCCCACG
>CAYWNQ010000307.1:0-1888 GCA_964459695.1 uncultured Halobacteriales archaeon
CCGTCGGTCCGATCAGGTCGCGTACGGTCCCCACGGGCCCGAACGAAACCGCGACCAGCCCCACCGCGCTTATCCCCCGCGGGGCGGTACCGGGTCCCATGCCCGACCCCCACCTCGGCCACGTCCACCTGAAGGTCCGGGACGTCGACGACGCCATCGCGTTCTACCGGGACGTCCTCGGCCTCGAGGTCGCCGAGCGCCACGGCCGGTACGCGTTCCTGTCGTTCGGCGAGCACCACCACGACCTCGCGCTGCAGGGGCTGGGCTCGGACGCCCCGACCGCCGGGGTCGGCGTCGGCCTCTACCACACGGCGTGGGAGCTACCCGACCGTGCGGCCCTCAAGGCCGTCCACGCCACGCTCGTCGACCGGGACGTCCGCGTCTCGCCCGTCGACCACGGCATCTCGCTGGCGCTGTACTTCGACGACCCCGACGGCAACGGCGTCGAGACCTACGTCGACACCCGCGCCGAGCGCGACCGCCACGAGTGGCAGGGCCGCAACGAGCCGTTCGACCCGTCGGCGCTGTAGCACCGCGGCTTCCGGGGGCCTTTTGGTGGCCGGGCGACTACCGGAGCGCAATGACGCGGATCGTGGTCGTCGACAACGACGGCCAGTTCACCCACCTGGAGCGCCGGGCGCTGCGCGACGTCGGCGTCGATACCGAGATCGTGGCCAACGACACCCCGCCGGCGGACCTCGACGCAGACGGCGTCGTGCTCTCGGGGGGTCCCCACGACGCCGACGCCGAGCGCGGCGGCCGGTACCTCGACCTCGACGTCCCCGTGCTGGGCATCTGCCTGGGGATGCAGGACATGGCGGTCGCGCTGGGCGGACGGGTCGACGGCGGCGACTACGGGGGCTACGCCGACGTGACCGTCGCCATCGAGGACGCCGACGACCCCGTGGTTGGGTCGCTGGCGCCCGAGACGCGGGTCTGGGCCTCCCACGCCGACGAGGTGACGGGGCTGCCCGAGGGGTTCGCCCGGACGGCCACCAGCGACGTCTGCGCCAACGAGGCCATGAGCGACCCGTCGCGGGACCTCTACGGCGTCCAGTGGCACCCCGAGGTGGCCCACACCGAGGAGGGTCGCGAGCTGTTCGAGAACTTCCGGGCCGTCTGCGAGTCCGCCTGAGCGTCCGACGCTCGTGACGCGACGCGAGCGATTTATCACCCCCGAGAGAGTTCCCTACGGACGATGACCGCGACGCAGGGGGACCTCGCTGCGCTGTCGCGGTACGTGTTCAGGGCGCCGAGCTGGTACTCCAGCATGGCGTTCGCGCTGGTCATCGCCGGGGTCGCCGGCGTGGCGGCGTTCGACTCCGATCTGCTGCTGGGCGACGTCTGGGAGGGAGTGTTCTACATCGGCATCCCGACGCTGGTGGCTAGCGTCCTGACCGCCTGGGTCGACCGCCGGCTCGGCGGGCAGCTGACGCCCAACCGGTCGTCGCTGCTGGCGCTGACCTGCGAGGTGATCGTCGTGGGGGCCCTCGTGGCGGCCGGGGTCGTGGCGCTGGTCGCCGACCTGAGCCAGGACTTCGTGTTCGACGTCCTGATCGCGGCGCTGGCCTCCATCTTCGCGCTCCGACTGCTGGTCGTCAAGGCGGTGTCGGACCTGTCGCTGCCGAGGGCGTCGGTCCCCGCGAGCATCCAGACGCTCGCCGCGGCGGTGCTGCTGTTCATCTACAGCGGCACGCTGCGGTACCTCGAGGTCGGCGGGCCGCTGCTGGAGTTCTTCCTCTCGCGGCGGGAGGTCGCCCCGACGGCACTGTCGCTGGTGGGGCCACAGGACTTCCAGCTGTTGGCGCTGACCTGCGTGCTGTACGCCGGGGCGGTGTGGGCGTTCCTGGTGGTCATCGACCGCCCCTGGCGCCGGGCGATGGGGGTG
>CAYWNQ010000308.1:0-1884 GCA_964459695.1 uncultured Halobacteriales archaeon
GTCTCGTTCGTCCGGAGCAACCCCGAGGGCCACACCGGGTTCCTCACCTTCCCCGAGGAGGGCCCCCGGCGGCTGAACGTCGCGCTGACCAGGGCCCGCAAGCGGCTGGTCCTGGTCGGCGACTGGGAGACCCTCCGGACCCGTGCGCCGGACCGCGACCCCGGCGAGAGCTGCGCCGACCTCTACGGCGACCTGTACGAGTTCCTGCGCGACCGGACCGGGGTCAGGGAGTTCCCGCCGGCGTGACGCACCTTTTATGCCACGCCGGCCGGTGGTCCCGGACATGACCCGCGAGCGGAACCGTGAGTTCTTCGCCCGCGTCGGCGTCCTCATCGTCGCCTGTACCGGCCTGCTCACGGCGAGTTTCGTCGGCGTGGTCGCGGTGCTGCGCGGCGAGCTGACCTCGGTCGGCGGCCGGGTCCCCGCCTACCTCGTCGTCGCCGCCGTCGCGTTCGTGGGCACGGTCGTCCTGCTGGAGGCCTACGAGTCCTCGGGCCGCACCATCATCGTCACCGCCTCCATCATGGGCCTGCTCACCGCCGTCCTCGTGCCGCTGGGCGTCGAGGGGCTGCTGTTCGCCATGGAGCGGCCCGAGGAGGTGCTCAACTCCCAGCTGTTCCTCTACCTGCTCGCCGCGGCGCTCATCGGCACCGGGCTGGGCTACTGGGGGCTGAACCACTGGCGGGAGTTCACCGGCGGCCGGTCGCCCGACCAGCTCTGAGTCACCCGGTGCTGTCGTCGCCCCGGCCGGCCAGCAGCAGGCGCACCCGGTAGCCGAGCAGCCGCCAGATGTACACCAGCATCTGGCCGAACTCGACGACGGTGCCGGCCACGCCCTCCCGCTCGCGGGGCGGCGTCGGCGGCGCCGGCTTGCTGGGTGCGCTCGACCGCGACGGCGGGGCGCGCCGGCGCGACCGCGTCGACGCCTCGCTCTCGAACGGCCCCTCCTCGGCCTCGGCCTCGTCGAGGATGCGCTCGAGCTCGGCGAGCTGGTCGCGCAGCACCTGGTTGCGCCGGCGCTGGCGCTCGAGCTCGGCCTCGAGGTCCTCGGCGTCGGCGTCCTCGAGGTCGGGGGCGTCGTCGGCGTAGTCGCCCACCTCGGCGTCGACGGCCTCGCCGTCTGCGACCGCCTCGACGTCGCTCCCGTCGTCGTCCGCCTCGAAGCTCGCCAGCAGGTCCTCGTCGACCCCGGCGGTCTCGGGCCGGTCGTAGGTGTCCAGCCCCGGCGTCGCGCCGGCGTCGTGGGTCTCCTTGCGCTTGAACTTCACCTGCTCGACGGCGTCGTCCCACTCGGTCATCAGGAAGGCCTCGCCGGGCTCGAACTCCTCGATGTGGCTCGCCTTCTCCGAGCCGAGGATGTTGCCGACCACCTGGAGGTCGGTCTCCCAGGTCAGCTTGTGCCAGACCATCCAGTCGCACTGGGTGATGAAGTCCTTGTCCACCGAGGAGGGCCGCTGTGACATCCCGAGGACGCCCAGCCCGCGCTTGCGGCCCCGCTTGGCGACGCGCTCGAGCAGCTTCGAGAGGTCGTCGCTGCCGCCCTGCTGGGGGAGGTACTCCTGCATCTCCTCGACCATCAGCAGGAACGGCTTTCGCGCCTTCTTCTCCTTCATGAACAGGTGCTTGACGGTCTCGTGGATGAGCTTCTTCGACTCCTCGGCGTCGAAGTAGCCCGAGACGTCCAGGATGACGGGGGTGTTCTCCTCGAGGGCGATCTCGGCCAGTCGCTCGGCGTCGTCGACGGTCACCTCCAGGTCGCAGAAGTCGTCGGCGCCGACGTGGAGCAGCTCGTAGTGCTCCTTCAGGCCGTAGTACTCGCCCTCGGGGTCGACGATGAGCATGGGGTAGCCGTTGTCGAGCAGCTGCTCGGCGATGACGCTCGCG
>CAYWNQ010000309.1:0-1877 GCA_964459695.1 uncultured Halobacteriales archaeon
GCGGTCAGCGGGCGCGGTCACGCGAAATGCTAGCGTCGAGCGGGCGGGGGCTTTCTGGCGGTGTCCTAGGGTCAAGCACGAGTGGCGGTCAGCGGGCGCGGTCACGCGAAATGCTAGCGTCGAGCGGGCGGGGGCTTTCTGGCGGTGTCCTAGGGTCAAGCACGAGTGGCGGTCAGCGGGCGCGGTCACGCGAAATGCTAGCGTCGAGCGGGCGGGGGCTTTCCGGCGGTGTGATCGGGGCACGCACCAGGTGCGGTCTGCGGATGCGGTTGCGGTCCAGCGGTGTCCGGCTCGAGCACGAGTAGCGGTCCGCGGAGCGGTCGGGCAGTCGCGGAGCTGCGACGACCCCCACGACTGTCCGACTCAGTGCGTGTAGCCCCGGTCGGGCAGCGCCTCGCCGTCGAGCCGCACGCCCTCTTCGGTCACCCGTCCGACCTCGGTCACGGGGACCGGCGACGACGCCCTGACCGCCGACAGTTCCGCCGGCGGCACCGTCGCGACGAGCTCGAAGTCCTCGCCGACGAACAGGCCGAACTCCCGGCGCTCGTCGGCGTCGGTCGCGAGGTCGGCGGCGGCCTCGTGGAGCGGCACGTCCGCCCACGCGACGTCGAACCCACAGGCCGAGGCGTCGGCGAGCTGGTGGAGCGACCGGGCCAGGCCGTCGCTGGAGTCGATCAGCGCCGTGGCGTGGGGCGCCAGCGCCCGGCCCGCCGCCACCCGCGGCGTGAACCGGAACAGCTCGTTGGCCCGGTCGACGTCGCCGCGGTCGAACAGTTCCAGCGCCGCGGCCGTCCGGCCCAGCGCCCCCGTGACGCAGACCGCGTCGCCCGGCTCGGCGCCGTCCCGGCTGACGGGCGCGTCGGCGGCGCCCAGCGCGGTGGTCGCGACGGTGAACTCGTCGTGGTGGTCGAGGTCGCCGCCGACGTACTCGGCGTCGACCGCCGCACAGACGTCGGCGGCGCCGTCGAGGAACGCGTCCAGCGCCGACTCGTCGAACGCGGGGGCCGCGTACACCGCCACCGCCGCCGTCGCCGCCGCGCCCATCGCCGCCACGTCCGACAGCGACGCGCCGACCGCCCGCCAGCCGGCGGTGTACCGGGTGGTCCCCGCCGGGAAGTCGGTCGCCTCGTGGAGCATGTCGGTCGTGAGCACCTGGCCGTCCACGACGGCGCAGTCGTCGCCGGCGGCGGGGAGCCGTCCGGCGACGCGGGCCAGCGCGGCGCGTTCGTCCATGGCCGACCTACGCGCCGGGTCGTGAAAACGCCGGTGGGTTGAAGCGTCCGCCCCGGGTCGGCGGTGACATGGCGGTCGACGTGGACCTCCGGGCGACGGCGCTGGGGTTCGCGGGGGCGCTGGTCGCGCTGGCGGTCCTGCTCGGCGCCGTCGGTGCCGGCCGGGTCGCCGCCGCGCTGTCGCGGGCCGACCCGCTGCCGGCGGTCGGCACGCTGGCGTTCGCGGCGGTGTGGCTGACCGCCTGGGGGCTGTCGCTGCGGGCGGTGCTGGCCGCACTGGGCGTCGAGGTGTCGGCGAGCCGTGCGGTGGTCGTCTTCCTGGGCGCGACGTTCGCCAACAACGTGACGCCGTTCGGCCAGGCCGGCGGCGAGCCAGTCAGCGCGCTGCTCATCGGGCGGACGGCGGACGTCGAGTACGAGACCGGCCTGGCCGCCATCGCCAGCGTGGATACGCTGAACTTCGTGCCGGGCATCAGCCTCGCCGTCCTCGGACTCGGCGCCGTGGCGACGGAGGTGGCGCCCGGCCGGCGGCTGCGGCTGGCCGCCGTCGCCGTGGCGGTGCTGGCGGTCGCCGTCCCCGCCCTCGCGGTGCTGGCCTGGCGGCGGCGACGCCGGCTGGAGCGCCGCGTCGTCGGCGTGCTCGCG
>CAYWNQ010000310.1:0-1876 GCA_964459695.1 uncultured Halobacteriales archaeon
GGGGGGCCGCTCGCCGTCACGGCCGCCGCGGCCAGCGCCGCCACGGCCAACGCCGCCGCACGAGGCCGGCCCGGGCCGGCGGGCGGGCCCGCCGGCCTCCTCCGTCCACCGGGAGAGGGACCGCCGACGTCCCCGGGACGCTCCTCACGCCCCGGGGGACCGTCGGGCGCGCTCAGGCCGTCCTCACTTGCTGACCGTGATCGTGGTGCCGTCGCTGTCGCCGTCCGGGTCGTGGTTGGCGGTGGCGTCGTAGCTTCCGTCGGGGTCGCTGACGTCGGTGACGTCGAAGGTCACGTCCCCCGTGCGCTTGCGGATGCCGCTCACCGTGACCGAGCACGTGCCGCCCGTATCGGTGGTGCAGCTCTCGCTGCCGCTGACGTCGCGCCCGCTGTACGAGAAGCTGACGGTCGATCCGTCCTCCGCGGCGTGGCTGCCGTCGTGGACGGCGACCGTGACGGAGGCGGTCCAGGTGCGGCCCTGGCTGGTGCTCGAGCCGTCGAGGTCGCCCACGTGCAGCCCCGCGCCGGTGTCGCCCGAGGAGACCGTGACGTCCTGGCTGGACGTGTCGGTGGCGCCGGCGTCGTCGGTGACGGTCAGCGTCACCGTGTAGGTGTCGGCGGCGTCGTAGGTGTGCGTAGTGGTCTGGCCCGTCCCGGTGGAGCCGTCGCCGAAGTCCCAGTCGTAGCTCGCGATGGAGCCGTCGGGATCGGACGAGCCCGAGGCGTCGAAGTCGCAGGTCAGGTCCGTGCAGCTCGAGGTGAAGTCGGCGGTGGGCGCGTCGTTGGTGTCGCCGCCGCCGTCGTCCCCCGACCCGTCGTCGACGCCGACGCCGAACCGGTCGAGCACGAGGTCGATGCGGTTGGCCAGCGTCCGGGTGTCGCTCCCGGCGAAGAGGAGGCCCACCGGCTGCACGTTCCCGTCGTCGGTGACGATCAGCGAGCCGGAGTCGCCGCCGTCGCTGAAGTCACCCGGCGTGACGGCGATCTGGTCCACCATCGTGGCCGACTCCGAGCACTGGGTGCAGAGCGCGTTGGCGCACACGTAGCAGACCTGCGTCGTGACGCTGACCTCGGAGATCTCGCCGACGGTGAGCCCGGTGGTGCGGCCGTACTTCTGGACGGCGGTGCCCACGACGCCGGCGTCGACGTTGCCGTCGCCGTCCGAGTCGAGCTCGAGCGGCGTGGAGCTCGGCGCCCCGTAGGCGTCGTCGGTGGGCGTCGCGGCGCTGATCGAGTCCGGGTCGATCGGCGCGGCGATCGCCGCGTCCATGGTGTTGTCGTTGTCGAAGTCGATGGGCTCGAAGTCGGCCAGCTCGGCGATCCGGTCGGCCGGATCGGACCCGCCGTCGCTGGGCCCCGGCTGGAGCGTCGGGTCGCCGATCGACGCCTCGTTGATGTTCGCCAGCACGTGGTTGTTCGAGAGCATGTAGGTGTTGCCGCTGCCGTCCACGACGCGGGCGCCGTAGGTCCCGGCGGTGATGTCCGGGTGCCCCACCGAGAAGCCCACCGGCGCGGGGCGGGCCCGGGTGGTGGGATCGGCGCCGGCCACGAACATGCCCGTCACCACCGTCCGGACCGGGACGTCGTCGAGCCGGGAGGGGATGTTCGCCACGCCGGCGTTCTTCGTGTAGACCACCAGCGAGCCGCCCTCCCGGTCGACGCCGACGGCGGTGCCGACGACGCCGTCGCGGGCCATCAGCTCGGGGCCGTGGGCCTTCTGGGCCGCCAGAGCGGGGCCCAGCTCCTGGGGCGGGCCGGGCTCGCCGCCCCGGGCCGCGGCGACTTCGCCGTCGGCGTCGGGGGCGGCGGGCTGCCGGGCCTGCTCGGAGCAGCCGAAGACGAGGAGGGCGCCGAGGAGAACGGCGCCCACGGAGGTC
>CAYWNQ010000311.1:0-1876 GCA_964459695.1 uncultured Halobacteriales archaeon
ACGGCAGCGCCGACGAGACCGACTTCCTCAAGCCCAACCAGCAGTTCCCCAGCGTGGACGGCAAGCGCTCGGTGCAGGTCTACCTGGCGCGGATGCGCGAGGCGCTGGTGGACTTCGAGAGCGTCTCGACGCCCAGCCACCCCGACGACTACGTGCTGGTGCCGTTCCACACGCCGTTCCCCGGCATGGTGCGCAAGGCCGCGCTGCTGGGCTACCGCCACATGATCCGGGACACCGACGTGGAGGAGGCCCTGGCCGACGACGTCGGCCGCCAGCCCCGTCCGGAGGCGTTCGACTCCGAGGAGGCCCACCGCGAGGCGCTGGGGGAGTACACCGACCGGCTGAAGGAGACCGACAGCTACCGCGAGTGGTACGACGGCGTCATCGACCCGACGCTGGACCTCGCCCGGCGCGTCGGCAACTGGTACACCGGCAGCGTCCACGTCGCCAGGGCGAGCGGGTTGCGCGCCGCCGCCGAAGCCGGTCGGGACCTCGCCGGCGCGCAGCTGCTGGTGGGCTCGTACGGTTCGGGCGCCCAGGCGGAGATCCACGCCGAGACCGTCCAGTCGGGCTGGCGCGAGGAGATCGCCCAGCTCGACGTCGAGGCGCAGCTGGCCGCACGCTACGACATGGCCTACGACGAGTACGAGCAGGTCCACCGCGTCCACGACCACGACCACGACGACGAGGCCGGCGACGTCGACGCGTTCACGGACCCGGAGGCCGAGTTCGTGTTCGACGGCTGGGGGCGGATGGGCGAGCGGAAGTACACCTACGTGGAGTAGCGTCGCGAGCCGGTTGCTGATCCTGCCCGTTCGCCCGCGACAATCGAACCACTCGCCCCGGAGCCCTCGCCCTTCGAGTCCACCAGGGATCTACCGCGCCCAGCCCCCGCCTCGGACACGCGCCGGGGGCGCGGTTCCCGGTGCCCGGTGTGGTGCACGTCCCCCGCTGTGACGCCCTCGGGAGGGTGGTCCCGCAAGAACTGCACCTCCGACGGGTTCAAGCCGACGGCCGGCCACGTGGGGGCCATGAGCGAGCAGCAGCGACCGCCGGGGGAGTACGGCAAGCCCGAGGACCTCCCCTCCCGGGAGGTCACCGAGGGCGTCGAGCGCGCGCCCCATCGCGCGATGTTCCGCGCGATGGGCTACGACGACGAGGACCTCGCCGCGCCGATGGTGGCGGTCGCCAACCCCGCCGCCGACGTGACGCCCTGTAACGTCCACCTCGACGACGTCGCCGGCGCGGCCTACGACGCCGTCGACGAGGCGGGCGGCATGCCCATCGAGTTCGGCACCATCACCGTCTCGGACGCCATCTCGATGGGAACGGAGGGCATGAAGGCCTCCCTCGTCAGCCGGGAGGTCATCGCCGACTCCGTCGAACTGGTGGCCTTCGGCGAGCGCGTCGACGGCCTGGTGACGGTCGGCGGCTGCGACAAGAACATGCCCGGGATGATGATGGCCGCCATCCGCACCGACCTGCCGTCGGTGTTCCTCTACGGCGGCTCCATCATGCCCGGCGAGCACGACGGGCGGGAGATAACCATCCAGAACATGTTCGAGGGCGTCGGCGCGGTGGCCGACGGCGAGATGGACCGGGCCGAACTCGACGAGATGGAGCGCCAGGCCTGCCCGGGGGCGGGCGCCTGCGGCGGGATGTTCACCGCCAACACGATGGCCGCCATCTCCGAGACCATCGGCTTCGCGCCGCTTTGCTCCTCGTCGCCGCCCGCCGAGGACGACGACCGCGACGCGGTCGCCCGCGAGACCGGCGAGCGCGCCGTCGAGGCCGTCGAGGCCCGTCGGCGCCCGTCGGACTTCCTGACCCGCGCCTCGTTCGAGAACGCCATCGCGCTCCAGGTCGCCGTCGGCGG
>CAYWNQ010000312.1:0-1867 GCA_964459695.1 uncultured Halobacteriales archaeon
ACCCAGAAGAACCGGTCGTGGTCCTTGTGGTCGAAGCCGAAGTAGATCTCCTTGGCCGCCTGCAGCAGGGCGCCGGCGTGGGTGTGGACGATGCCCTTGGGCCGGCCGGTGGTACCCGAGGAGTACAGCAGCATCGACTCGGCGCTCGCGTCGAGCTCGCGGGTCTCGAAGGCGTCGTCCCGTGGCTCGACGGCGTCGGCCCACCACTCGTCGCGGCCGTCGGTCCACGGCAGCTCGCCCCGGGCCTCCCGGCCGAGCCGGTCGAAGACGATCACGCTGTCGAGGTCGGTGTCGGCGTCGGCGATGGCCTCGTCGGCGGTGCCCTTCAGCGTCACCGGCTCGCCCCGCCGGTAGAAGCCGTCGCCGGTGAACAGCACGTCGCAGTCGGGCTCCTCGAGCCGCGTCGCCGTCGCGTCGACCCCGAAGCCCGAGAAGATGGGCACCGCGACGGCGCCGACCTTGAAGCAGCCGTAGAGGATGGAAGTGACCTCCGGCACCATCGGCATGTAGAGCCCGACGGTGTCGCCCTCGCCGACGCCGCGCTCGACCAGCGCGTTCGCCACCTTGTTCGTCTGTCGGTGGAGCTCGTGGAACGTGAGCTCCCGGACCTCGCCGGGCTCGCCCTCCCAGATGACCGCGACGCTGTTGCGCGTCGGGCTGTCGACGGCGGCGTGGCGGTCGACCACGTTGTGTGCGGCGTTGATGGTGCCGCCGGGGTACCACTCGGTGAACTGCGGGCCGTCGGCGTCGTCCCGGACGGCGTCGTAGTCCTCGTAGAACTCGATGCCGAGCTCGTCCACCAGCTCGTCCCAGAACCAGTCGACGTCGCCGGTGGTCCGCTCGATCAGCTCGTCGTAGTCGGCGATGCCGTGGTCCTGCATGAACTGCCAGACGTTGGTGGACTCGACGAACTCCCGGCTCGGTTCGTGGACCACCTCGTCGAACTCCTCGAGTGACTCTGGTGCCATGTCTCGGCCACTCGGGGCGTCCCCCAAAGTAACTTTGTGACGGAGGAGAACCGGGTGGGGTGATTCCCAGGTCGTTCACCGCCGACGCAGACCGCTGCTCGTGCTCGACCCGATCACACCGCCAGAGCGTCCCCGCCCGCCCGACCTTCCGCGCCTCGGGGCGTTCCGGGCGGTGGTGGCGGTCGAGCACGAGCATGCCCACCGGCACATCGGACCCCACCGTCACGCCAGACCCGCCGGCTACCGACCACCGCTGACCCAGCAAACGTTTTCACAGGCCGGCCTGTAGCCGGCCGCATGTACGTCCGGGACGCACGCAACAGGGACGAGGCCTGGCTCCTGGAGCACATCGAGGCGATGGGCCTCGACGAGACGGCGTTCCGGTCGCGGGACTACGTCATCGCCGTCGACGAGGACTCGAACGCCCGGGCGGGGTTCGGTCGGATCCGCGTCCACGCGACCGAGCCGGAGGTCTGCGAGCTCACCAGCATCGGCGTCCTCGACGGGTGGCGCGGCCAGGGCGTCGGCGCCCACGTCGTCGAGCGGCTCGTCGGCAACGCCGAGGCCAAGGGGTTCGAGACGGTCTTCGCGCTGACCAGCCGCCACGACTACCTCGCGCAGTTCGGCTTCGAGCCGATGGAGGCCGACGACCTCCCGGCGGTCCTGGCCGAGCGCCTCGAGGCCAAGCGCGAGACGCTGGACCCGGAGGCCGTGCCGATGCGCCTCAAGGTCGGCGACTTCGAGATGCCGGCGGGTCGGCGTGAGGCGTTCAAGGTCGCCGCCGAGGACGACGCCGCGGGCGACGAGCCCGAGGAGACCGCCGAGGACTTCGGCATCGACCCCGAGGAGGCGACCTACAAGTACGACACCGGGCGGTGACGGCGTCGCGCCGCCGAACA
>CAYWNQ010000313.1:0-1861 GCA_964459695.1 uncultured Halobacteriales archaeon
AGAACGTCCCGATCATCGACCTCAAGGAGGGCCAGCGGCTCGAGGTCGAGGCCGAGGCCGTGCTCTCGCGGGGCAAGGACCACGCCAAGCACCAGGGCGGCGTCGCGGTCGGCTACCGCCACCTCCAGCGCGTCGAGGAGGTGGGCGACCAGCCCGAGTTCGCCGACGAGGAGTCCAACGTCCTCCGCGGGGTCGTCGAGGACGACGGCGACCTCGTGCCCACCGAGGAGTTCGACCACGACCTGACCGAACGCCATCCGGGCAAGGAGGTCGCGGTCGAGGACGTGCCCAACGCCTTCGTGTTCCACGTCGAGACCGACGGCTCGATGTCCGTCGACGACCTGGTGACCGAGGCCGCCGCCTCGCTCGACGCCCGCGCCGCCGAACTCGAGGAGGCAGTCCAGCTGTAACGATGTCGACCCGCCCCACCCGCCCGGCGCCCGCGACCGCGGAGAGCGCGGGCGCCGACCGGACCGGCCACCGCCCGGCGACGCCACCGTCGTCGGGCGGTCCGTCGACCCCCCGGGTGTGCCGGACCGAAAGGGGTTTGAAGGGTCGAACGCAACCCGACGATGCGCGCAGGGATAGCCAAGTCTGGCCAACGGCGCAGCGTTCAGGGCGCTGTCCCGTAGGGGTCCGCAGGTTCAAATCCTGCTCCCTGCATTTCTCCGCACGACCGTTCAGGACACTCACCCATGAGTAGCAAGACGAACCCACGGCTCACGAACCTCATCGCGGACCTGAAGGCCACCGACCGCGACGGTGGCGCCGACGTGTGGGGCGACGTGGCCGAGCGCCTCGAGAAACCCCGACGCACCCACGCCGAGGTCAACCTGGGCCGCATCGAGCGGTACGCCCGGGAGGACGAGCTCGTCGTGGTGCCGGGGAAGGTGCTCGGCTCCGGCTCGCTCCGCAAGGAGGTGACGGTTGCGGCGGTCGACTTCTCAGGCACCGCCGAGACCAAGATCGAGCAGGTCGGCGAGACGGTCCCGCTCGAACAGGCACTCGAAGACAACCCCGACGGCAGCGACGTCCGGGTGATCCGATGAGCGTCGCCGAGTTCGAGGCCGACCTCGTCGTCGACGCTCGGGACTGCATCGTTGGCCGGGTGGCCTCGCAGGTCGCCGAGCGCGCGATGGACGGCGACCGGGTCGCCGTCGTCAACGCCGAGGACGCCGTCGTCACCGGCCGCGAGGAGGACGTCCTCGAGCGGTACAAGTCCCGCCAGGACCAGGGCGTCGACTCGGGCACCTACTACCCCAAGCGCCCCGACCGGATCTTCAAGCGGTCCATCCGCGGGATGGTCCCCTACAAGACCGACCGGGGCCGCCGGGCGTTCGAGAACGTCCGGACCTACGTCGGCGACCCCTACGCGGACGACGACGCCGTCGAGGCGGAGGTCCTCGAGGGGACGTCGCTGGACCGGCTGTCCAACATCAAGTTCGTCCACCTGGGCGACATCGCCGAGACACTGGGAGCGAACGTCACATGGTAACCAACACATCAGGCAAGAAGAAGACGGCCATCGCCCGCGCCACGGTCCGGGACGGCGAGGGACGGGTCCGGGTCAACTCCCGGCCCGTCGAGCTCGTCGAACCGGAGCAGACGCGGCTGAAGATGCTCGAACCGTTCCGCATCGCCGACGCCGACCTCAGAGAGGGCGTCGACGTCGCGGTGACGGTCGAGGGCGGCGGCTACGCCGGCCAGGCCGACGCCGCCCGGACGGCCATCGCCCGCGGGCTGGTCGAGCACACGACCGACGCCGAACTGCGCGACGCGTTCATGAGCTTCGACCGGTCGCTGCTCGTCAACGACGTCCGCCAGTCCGAGCCCAAGAAGTGGGGCGGCCCCGGCGCACGGG
>CAYWNQ010000314.1:0-1844 GCA_964459695.1 uncultured Halobacteriales archaeon
GTCCTGGTTGAACGGGCCCCATGGACCGTCGAACGTATCTCGCCACCGTCGGCCTGGCCGGCCTCGCCGGTTGTGCCGGGATCGGCGGAGACGAACCGACCGACGAGCCCACCGCCTCACCGACCGACTCGCCCACGCCGACCGCTTCGCCCACCCCGACGGGGACCCCGACGCCGGTGCCGACGCCCACCCCGTTCCCGTTCCGGCAGACGAACCCCTGGTTCGAGCCGGAATCGAACGAGTTCGAGTCGGACTACGACTCCACCGGCGGCGGACGGCTCCAGCCCGGCGAGTTCGGGGCCCTGAGCTGGTCATCGGAAGGGCGGTTCACCCTCGCCTACGCGTTCGCCGTCCGCGACGAGGCCCCGATCGACGTGCTGCTCATGGGTACCAACGCCTACGATTCCTTCGTCGAGACGCGCTCGGCGGGGATCCTCGCCGATGGATCCGTCCTCGGGGCGGCCCGGGGCGAGGTAGAGATCGAGCTCCGCAGTGGCACCTATTACCTGGTCTTCGACAACTCGGTCGCCGCCCAGGCGCGGCCGGCGGGCGAGGTGGAGTTCGTCTACGGGGCCCGGACCGGCTGACCGCCCCGAGCGCACGGACCAGCGAGGGTGCGACTGGGCGGTACCGGGCGACCAGCCAGCCGGGAGTGACCGTTCGTGGATTCTGTCGGTCACGGACCGCCAGTAGGGTTAAGTAGTGGTATGTCATAGCGTACCATGTATGGCGTCCGCGTCGAACGAGGACCTTTTCGACCGCTTTCTGGCGCAGCGCGGCCACGAGGAACCAGCGACCTGGAGCCGCTCGCTCAACAAGAAACAGTGCCCGGAGTGCGGCGGCCTCCACGACCTCGGCGCGACGTCCTGTACCGTCTGTGGCTGGCCGGGTCCGGCGGATTGAGGCGGCCGCGGCGTCCGGAGTTGACGGCCGACACCCACGAGCGGGGTCACCGGTCTCGCCCGCGGCCATCCCGCCCGTCCGCGTCCGAAGCTTCGGGCGGCTGATTCGGCCCGTACCCCGTCGCGTTCAACACCGACTCCGCCAGCCGTCAGCCGGGTGGCGACGGCGCGGAACGGCCCGCTGACCAGTATCGACCCGGAGCCACACGGTTTATCCCATTGCGGGGCTAGTTGAGGTGCAATGACTGACGCCGACGAAACGCCGGTGACTCGCCTGTTTGGCGGTCCGGGCAGCGGGAAGACGACCGCGCTGCTCGACCGGGTCGAGGAAATGCTCGACGATGGAGTCGATATCGACGACCTCCTGCTCGTCTCCTACACGCGAGCGGCGGCGGCCGAGGTCCGCGAGCGGCTCGCCGAGCGGCTCGACGTCAGCCCCAGATCACTCCGTGGGAACGTGGGCACGATGCACGCCACGGCGTACAACCTCCTCAACCTCTCCCGGGGCGACGTCGTCGACGAGTCCGACAAGCAGGCGTTCTGCGAGGACTACGGCCTCGACTACGAGGACGAGTACAAGAGCGGTGGCCGCCGGACGGCCCGGTCGACGGCCCTCGGGAACAAGATCATCGCGACGAGCGAGTGGCTCCAGCGGACGAACCGCGAGGTGGCCGACTGGTACGACGTCCCGTTCCACTGGAACGTCGAGGAGGTTCGGCTCCCACCGGAGATCGATCCTCGCTCCCAGGAGGGGAACAAGTACACCCCGACGTGGTCGTCCGACGACGACCGGGTGAGCATCCCCGAGTCGATCCGGGCCTGGCGGACGTACAAGGGCGAGGAGGAGCTCGTCGGCTTCGCCGACATGCTCCAGCGGGTCCAGCAGCGCTCGCTCGTCCCCCACGTCGACCACCTCGTCATCGACGAGTTCCAGGACATCAC
>CAYWNQ010000315.1:0-1839 GCA_964459695.1 uncultured Halobacteriales archaeon
GACGCGTCGAAGAACGACCTCGTCCAGGCCGTCGCGGCGTACGTCGCGGCGCTCCGGGATTGATGCGGCGCGTCGGCACCGTGGTCCGGGCGGTGCAGGGGTTGGCGGTGGCCCGAAGCCCCGACGCGGGGCATCCCGAGATCGGCGAGACGGTCGTCGACGACGGCCTCGAGCCGGTCGGCCGGGTGGTCGACGTGATCGGTCCCGCCGACCGGCCCTACGTGGTCGTCAAGCCCGACGGCGCGCCCGCGTCGCTGCTGGACGCCAAGCTGTACGTCCGGTAGCTCCTCCCGCCGACGGGGCCACCCCGCCGGCAATCCGGCGGACGGCACTCGAAGGACCCAAATAAGCCCGGTCCGGTGCTCCGGCCATGGAGACCCGGCGCCGACTGGTCGCCGCCGCAGGGGGGACGGCGCTCCTCTTCCTCCTCGTCCAGCTCGGCGCGCTGGCCCTGGTGGGCCCCTTCGTCGACGCGGGCTACCAGGCGGTCGACGACCCGGCGGATCCCACGAACAGCGTCCTCTACCTCGGCGCCATCCTCGTGATGACCGGGTTCATCCTGGTCGTCATCCGGCTCGGGGTCGAATCGCTGCTCCGGGCCACGGTGATCCTGATGAGCGCGCTGCTGGCCTGGTACGTCTTCTCGGTGGCCGTGCCGACGCTGGCCGGCCCCGGCGTCCATCCGGCCGTGCCCGCCGGGCTGGCGGCGGCCGTCGGCGTGGCGCTGTACGTCCACCCGGAGTGGTACGTCATCGACCTCGCCGGCGTCGTCATCGGTGCCGGCGGTGCCGGCCTGTTCGGCATCTCCTTCGGGCCGCTCCCGGCCATCATGCTGCTCGGGGCGCTCGCCATCTACGACGCGCTGGCGGTCTACCGCACCAAACACATGCTCACGCTCGCGGAGAGCGTGACGGGGTTGAAGCTCCCGCTCGTCCTCGTCGTCCCCCTCTCGACCGACTACTCTTTCCTCGCCGACGAGGCCATCGCTGACCACGAGGGCGAGCCGCCGGCGGAGCGCGAGGCGTTCTTCATCGGCCTCGGCGACACCGTGATGCCGACCATCCTGGTCGCCAGCGCGGTGGTCTTCCTCGACGCACCCCTGCTCGGCTTCGCCGGGCTGCCGCTGAACCTCCCGGCCCTGGCCGCCATCGTCGGCACCCACCTGGGCCTGGCCGCCCTCCTCTGGCAGGTGTCGAAGGGCCAGCCCCACGCCGGTCTCCCGCTCCTCAACGGCGGGGCGATCGCCGGCTACCTGGTCGGGGCCGCGATCGCCGGCATCCCGCCCGTCGAGGCTCTCGGCCTCGCCCCGTACCTCTGAGTCGCTGGGCCGACGACGGTCCGGAGGCACACAACGCACTTACCGGGTGCGCTGGTAGGCGGCCGGGTGGCCGAGCACACAGCTGACGCGGGTCCCGACCGCCGCGCCATCCCGGTCATCGTCCTCGGGCTCCTAGTCATGTTCGCCCCGCTGTTCGTACTCCCGGGCGCCGACGACGGGCCGATGGCCGTCGCGGTCGGTTTCATGCAAGCGATCGCCGCGGCCGTCGGCCTGGTGGTGGCCGCCACGGGGCTCTACTCGCACCGGACCGGCGATCTCCGGCCGGCCGTCGCCGCGGGGGCGACCGTTATCGGCCTCCTCGGCGTCGGCGCGGCCGGCGCGGTCATCGAACTCACGGTCGGCCGACTCGTCCCGATCTGGGCGTGGTTCGTCGCTGCCGTGCTCGTCATCCTGGGCGTCTTCTGGCTGACCCACCGTCGGGTGCCCCCGCCGACCCGATAGGCGGCCGGGCGGACGCGTACCTCACCTGTCGGTCTCCGATCCCCTGGGCAGGCTCGATT
>CAYWNQ010000316.1:0-1835 GCA_964459695.1 uncultured Halobacteriales archaeon
GTGCCGATCTCCCACTCCTCGGCGTTGGTCAGCACGTCCCCGTCGGGGTCGGCGTCGGGATCCAGGCCGGTCGGGTCGCCGCTGTGCTCCTCCTCCCACCAGTCGGGCAGGCCGTCGCCGTCGGCGTCGTCGCCGGCGGTCATCCCGAACGACGTCCGCGCCCGGCGGGCGAAGTCGCCGAAGACCCCCGACGAGCCGTCGACGGAGATCGTGGCCACATAGTTGCCCTCCTGGTGGGTGCCGCGATAGCGACCGCCGTAGAAGCCGTCCCCCGCGGCTCCGTCACCGTGGGCTCCGTCGTCGAGCAGCGTCAGCGTCGAGCTCGTCCCGTCCGGTGCGGTCACCTCCACGTCCACGGTCGCGTCGGTGATCGGTCCCGTGTCGGACAGGCTCACCAGGATGGGCATCGCCCGGCCGGCCAGGCGTTCTTCCGGGGCGAGGCCCAGGTAGGCCTCCATGGTCAGCCGGCTGGTCACCGCCGCATCGGCCTGATACGTCTCAGCGCAGAGTTCCTGGCAGTCGCCTTGATCGACGTCGAGCGTCCACTCGCCGGCGGCCGGAGACGTCACGCGCCAGAACGTGTGGGTGGAAAAGCTTCGAGCCGGGGCGTGGGAGTCGCCGTTCGGGTCGGTCAGGGCGGCGTCGTAGCGGAAGCGATCGGTGTTGACCGCCACCGTGAGCTCCTCGGCACCGCCGTCGACCTGGAAGGTGTCACCGCCCGTTCCCGGAAGCCCGACTGAACCGGTCCCGGCGAAGACCTGCTGCTCGCCGGCGACCTCCTCGGAGATCACCCGGTAGATGCCCGGCAGGCGCAGACCCAGGTCGTCGGGCTCGCCGGCCGCGGCCGTGGCCGCCGTGCCGCTGGTGGTGGCGTCGTCGGGCAGCGAGGCGAACTGATACGTCCCGCCGGTCTCGTTGGCCAGGCGCTGCATCGCCGCCCGGTCGGCGTCCGGGCCCAGGGCGACCGCGTGCACCTCGGGGACGGCCTCGTCGTCCTCCTGGCGCTGCTCGTACTCGTCGATGAAATCGCCGATGTCGCGGGCGTCGTCGGCGGTCTCGATGCCGTCGCTCAAGGCCACGATCGCCCAGTCGTGATCGGTGTCGCCGTTCTCGTCGAGGTCGTCCACGGCGGTCAGCACGGCCTCGCCGATCGCCGTCTGCCCGCCGCTCTCGAGGTTGGCGATCGCGCCGTGCAGGCTCTCGCGGTGCGCGTCGTCCAGCGGCGCCACCTCCTCGTCGACGGTGGCGTCGGCGTTGAAGCTGACCAGGCCCGCCATGTCGCTGGACGGCCACGTGTCCACGTACAGGCTGGCCGCCGCCTGAGCCGAGCTCAGCTTCTGGTTGTCGCCCATGCTGCCCGAGCGGTCGACGACCAGCTCGTTGTCCACGTCGCTGCGCGGGCCGTAGCTCACCGCGGCCACCTCGGTGTCCGACAGGCCCTCGGCCTCCACGGTGAGGTCGTAGACGCCGGCGCCGCCGGGCTGCTCGGGTGCCTGCAGCAACAGCCAGTACTGGCCCTGCACGAAGCTGCGCGAGACCATGTTGGCCTCCGGCACGGTCTCGCTGCCGACGGTCACGGTGAACTCGTCCAGCGCGATGCCCTCCAGCGGGTCGCCGTCGGGCCGGAGCACGTCGACCTTGGTCAGGAACTTGTCGGGATCGCCGGGGTCGCCCGCTTGCGCGCGGCGCCCGGTCACCGGCTCGACCACGTCCATGACCGGCTCTTCGCCGTTGACCGCCCACCGGAAGTTCAGATCCCGGCCGAGCCCGGCGACGATCAGCACCACCTCGTCGTAGCCGGCGTTGTCGAAGGTCTCCACGAAGTCGGTGCCCGA
>CAYWNQ010000317.1:0-1834 GCA_964459695.1 uncultured Halobacteriales archaeon
CGCTGAACCGCGACATGCGCGACCGCCTCGAGTGGTGGGGGGAGGCGCTGGACCTGCGGGTCGACGTCCGCCACGGGGACACGACCCGGTACCAGCGTACGAAGCAGGCGAACGACCCGCCGGACGTGTTGGTCACGACCCCGGAGACGCTCCAGGCGATGCTGACCGGCGAGAAGCTCCGCCGGGGACTCGCGGACGTCGCCCACGTCGTCGTGGACGAGGTCCACGAGCTCGCGGCGTCGAAGCGGGGCGCCCAGCTGGCCGTCGGCCTCGAGCGGCTCGTCGAACTCGCGGGGGATTTCCAGCGCATCGGGCTGTCGGCGACGGTCGGCGACCCCGACGAGGTCGGCCGGTTCCTCACGGGCGACCGCGGGTGCAAGCACGTCGCCGTCGACGTGGGGAGTCGATTGGATCTCTCGGTGTGGGTGCCCGAGGTCACCGACGAGGACCAACGGCTGGCGGGCACGCTCGCGACCGAGCCCGACGTCGCCAGCCACGTCCGGGCCGTGCTCGACGTGGTCGATGCCCACGAGTCGACCCTCGTCTTCGTGAACACCCGCCAGGCCGCCGAGGCGCTCGGTTCGCGGTTCAAGGCGCTCGACGCCTCGGTCGGCGTCCACCACGGCTCGCTGTCGAAGGACGCTCGGGTCGAGGTCGAGGAACGGTTCAAGGCCGGCGATCTCGACGCGTTGCTCTGCACGTCGTCGATGGAGCTGGGCATCGACGTCGGCCGGGTGGACCACGTCGTCCAGTACGGCAGTCCACGCGAGGTCGCCCGACTGCTCCAGCGCGTGGGTCGGGCCGGCCACCGGGCCGACCGAGTCTCGGCCGGCACCGTGGTGGCGCGTCACGCCGACGACGCGATCGAGTCGCTGGTCATCGCCCGGCGGGCCCTCGACGGTCAGGTCGAGCCGGCGGCGATCCACCACGGCAGCCGCGACGTCGCCGCCAACCAGGTCGTCGGGCTCGTGATGGATTTCGGCGAACTGTCGGCCCGGCGGGCGTTCGAGGTGGTTACCCGTGCCTATCCGTTCCAGGACCTCGGCGAGGAGTCGTTCAAGGCGATCCTCCGGGAAGTCAGCCGAAACCGATTGGTCTGGCTCGACGAGGACGACGACACCATCTCGAAACGGGGCGGCACCTGGGAGTACTACTACTCGAATCTCTCGATGATCCCCGACGAGGAGACGTACGCCGTCGTCGATATGGCGGGCGGCCGGACCATCGGCAGCCTCGACGAGCGGTTCGTCGTCAACGTCGCCGAGCCGGGGGTGACGTTCATCCAGCGTGGCGATATGTGGCGGATCGTCGAGGTCGACGAGGAGGAGGGTCGCATCAACGCGGCGCCGGTGGAGGACCCTGGCGGCGAAATCCCCTCGTGGGTCGGCGAGGAGATTCCCGTCCCCTTCGCCGTCGCCCAGCACGTCGGTCAACTGCGCGCCCGCGTCGCCGAACAGCTCGCGGACGGGGCCGACCTCGAGACCGTCGTAGCGGAGATCGCCGACGAGTACCCCGGCGACCGCCACACGCTCCGGACGGCGTTCGCCCCCGTCGCCGAGCAGGTGTCCGAGGACCAGCCGGTCCCCACGGACGACCAGTTCCTCGTCGAGGGCGAACGCGGCGGGGCGGTCGTCAACGCGGCGCTCGGCCACCAGGTCAACGAGACCCTCGGCCGACTGCTGGCGGCGCTCGTCGGGCAGGCTACCGGGTCGTCGGTCGGACTCGACGTCGACCCGTATCGCATCGACCTGGCCGTCCCGCCGGGCGTCCGGCCGTCGGCAGTCGTCGACACGCTGCTGGATACGGACCCGGACCACGTCGAAGCCATCCTCGA
>CAYWNQ010000318.1:0-1832 GCA_964459695.1 uncultured Halobacteriales archaeon
AGGTCCGCGGCGACGCCCCCCGGGACCGCGATGCCCATCGACGCCAGCCCGTTGGAGATGATGCACGTGTTGGGCTCGTAGGTCGGGAAGTTCTGGGCGATGGCCATCTTGTGGCTGCCGACGTCCGAGAGCAGCACGTCCTCGGCGGCCATGACCTCCCGGAGCACCGGGAGGACCCCGCGCACGGAGAAGGGCGGCTCGGCGGCGGGCTCGCGGTCGACGTCGGCGACGACCCGCTCGCGGCGGTCGGTCCACCAGTCGGCGTCGAACGAGACGTCCGCCGACGCGCACCAGTCGGCCAGCTCCCGGAGCGACCGGCCGATGTCGGCGACCACCTCGACGTCGGGGTCGTAGGCCTCGTACACCTCCGCGGCTTCGCTGTCGAGGTGGACCAGGTCGGCGCCACCGTGGCCCCAGTCCGCCGGGTCGTGCTCGGCGATGTCGTAGCCGACGGTGAGCAGGAGGTCGGCCCCGGCGAGGGCGTCGGTGGCCTCGCCGTGGGCGCCCGAGTCCAGCGTCATCAGCGAGTGCTCGTCGGCGTCCGAGACCGCGCCCTTGCCCATGTAGGTCGAGACGACCGGCAGGTCGGCCACCGACACGAGCTCCCGGAGGGGTGCGGCGGCGTGGGTCCGGACCGCGCCGTTGCCGGCCACGACCAGGGGCCGGTCGGCGGTCTCCAGCAGCCGCCGCACCCGGTCCAGGGCGTCGGCGTTGGGCGCCGCGAAGGCGACGCGGTCCCGGGGCGGCATCGGCTCGGACACCGTGGCCTCCGCCGCGACGTCCTCCGGCAGCTCCAGGTGGGTGGCGCCGGGCTTCTCGTACTCGGCGAGCTTGAACGCCTTCCGGACGGACTCGTGGACGATGTCCGGGTCCGACAGCTGGGTGTTCCACTTCGTGACGGGCTCGAACATGTCCACGACGTCAAGCGCCTGGTGGCTCTCCTTGTGGAGGCGCTCGAGGCCGCCCTGGGCCGTGATGGCCACCAGCGGGCTCTTGTCCAGGTGGGCGTCGGCGACGCCGGTCAGCAGATTGGTCGCGCCGGGACCCAGCGTCGCCAGGCAGACCCCCGCGTCGCCCGTCAGCCGGCCGTGGACGTCGGCCATGAACGCCGCGCCCTGCTCGTGGCGGACGGGGACGAACGTGACCGACGAGTCCCGCAGCGAGAACAGCAGGTCCTCCATCTCCTCGCCCGGAAGCCCGAACACGTGCTCGACGCCCTCGCGCTCGAGGCAGGCCACCAGCAGGTCCGAGGCCTTCATCTACTCCACCCACACCGTCTTGCGGTTGACGAACTCCCGGATGCCCGCGCCCGACAGCTCCCTCCCGTAGCCCGACTCCTTCACGCCGCCGAACGGCACCCGCGGGTCGGACTTGACCAGCTGGTTGACGTAGACGCAGCCGGCGTCGATGTGCCGGGCGACGCGCTCGCCGCGGTCGCGGTCGCCGGTCCAGACGCTCGCGCCCAGCCCGAACGGCGTGGCGTTGGCGCGGGCGACGGCGGCGTCCTCGTCGGCGACCTCGAACACCGCCGCGACGGGGCCGAACAGCTCCTCGGTCGCCGCCGGGCAGTCGTCGGGCACGTCGGTCAGCACCGTCGGCGGGTAGAACGCGCCCTCGCGGTCCAGCGGCTCGCCGCCGGTGACGACCGTCGCGCCGGCCTCGACGGACGCCTCGACCTGCTCGTGGAGCTCGGCCATGAGGTCCGCGCGGGCCTGCGGGCCGACCTCGGTGGCCTCGTCGGTCGGGTCGCCGACGGTCAGGGCCTCGACCGCCTCGACCAGCCGGTCGAGGAACGCGTCGTAGACGTCGGTGTGGACCACGAACCGCTTGGC
>CAYWNQ010000319.1:0-1781 GCA_964459695.1 uncultured Halobacteriales archaeon
CACCGCCCCGCGGTGCCCCTCGAACCCCGTCGTCGGCACACCCAGAGCGACTCGCGGCACGTCCCGGGCGGCCTGACCGCCACGCCAAACGACTTCCCCGCGCCGACCGAACCCCGCCCGTGCACCTGTTCACGCCGTTCGAGGCCCGCGGGACGACCGCCCGCAACCGCGTGATGGTCTCGCCGATGTGCCAGTACTCCTGCGAGGCCGGCGACGGCCTGGCGACCGACTGGCACCGCGTCCACCTCGGGAGTCGCGCCGTCGGCGGCGCCGGCATCGTGATGACCGAGGCGACCGCCGTGACGCCACGCGGCCGCATCTCACCGCAGGACCTCGGCCTCTGGAGCGACGCCCACGCCGACGCCCTGGCCCCGGTCGCCGCGTTCGTCTCCGACCACGGCGCCGTCCCCGCCATCCAGCTCGCCCACGCCGGCCGAAAGGCCTCCAAGCGCCGCCCGGCCGACGGCAGCGACCCGATCCACGGCGCCGACGGCTGGACCCCCGTCGGCCCGACCGCCACCCCGTGGCCGTACGACGACCCGCTGGCGACCGAGCGCCTCTCGACGGACGCCATCGGCGACCTGGTCGACGCCTGGACGGCTGCCGCCACCCGCGCCGTCGACGCCGGCTTCGAACTCGTCGAGATTCACGCCGCCCACGGCTACCTCCTCCACGAATTCCTGTCGCCCGTCACCAACACCCGCGAAGACGCGTACGGCGGAGACTTCGACGGCCGCACCCGGTTCCTCCGCGAGGTCGTCACCGCCGTCCGCGAGGCGATCCCGGAGTCCGTCCCCGTGTTCGTCCGCATCTCGGCGACCGACTGGCTTCCCGACCGGGAGTCCTGGACCCTCCAGGACTCGG
Organism: uncultured Halobacteriales archaeon; assembly: GCA_964459695.1. GTDB lineage: Archaea > Halobacteriota > Halobacteria > Halobacteriales > Haloarculaceae > CAYWNQ01. The sequence goes on from CAYWNQ010000319.1 coordinate 865, forward strand.
CGCGGCTCGCCGGCGACCTCGCCCCGCTCGGCGTCGACCTCGTCGACGTCAGCGCCGGCGGCATCCACCCCGACCAGCAGGTCCCCGACACCGGGCCCCACTACCAAGTCCCGTACGCCGAACGCGTCGCCGAGAGCGGCGTCCCGGTCGGCGCCGTCGGGGCCATTACCACGCCGGAGGGCGCCGACGCCATCGTCCGGAACGGCCGCGCCGACCTCGCGGTCGTCGGCCGCGAACACCTCCGGGACCCGTACTTCGCCATCCGCGCGGCCCAGCAGTTGGGCCACGACGCGCCCGTGCCGCGACAGTACACGCGCGGGTTCGACTAGGGCGGTCAGTACACGCGCGGATCCGACTAAAAGAGGCTCAGGTCACCGGTCACCTTGTCCACGATGTTCTCCGACCCGGGCCCGACCGCCAGCGCCGTCAGCGTCCCCGACTCGACCTGCGTGTGGCCCGCGTCCCGCACCAATGCGTACGGCAGCCCCTCCCGGCGCGCCGCCTCGGCCAGCTCCTGCAGCTCCGACTCGCCCGACCCCTTCAGGACGACCTTCTTCTGGCCGCCGGACTTCCACTCGCTCCGAGCCGACGACCCGGCGGACTCGTAGGCCTGCAGCGACGCGTGGGCGACCTGCGCCGCGAGCTTCCCCTGGCCCATCCCGAGGTCCGTCCGGGCGACGATGGCTTGCTTCATACCAGGAGGTGGACACGGGCGGGTAAAAGCCCACCTCGACGCGGCGCGCCAGGAGCGAGGAGATTTAAGCCCCTGTCGCTCGCCTGTCGGGGTATGATACTCTCCGACGGCGACATCCGCCGCCGACTCACGGACGGCGACCTGGTCGTCGAGCCGCTCGCCGACCCCGAACTCCAGATCCAGCCGGCCAGCATCGACCTCCGGCTCGGCCGGGAGTTCCTCG
>CAYWNQ010000320.1:0-1697 GCA_964459695.1 uncultured Halobacteriales archaeon
GCAGTCCGCCACAATCTGTCGGGTTGGAAAGGGCTGAAACGTCTTAACCACTTATTACAGTGTCCGACGTGCGTCTGCCGGGAGACCATGGCAACGAAACACACGGGACGGCTGGGGCGGCCCGGGCGGCCGCTCTTCGACCTCTACGAGCGGTACGTCGGCGAGCCCCAGTCACGCAAGGACGTGTACGGGTACTGGACCTTCCTGGTCGGCTACGCGCTCGGCGTCATCGGCGTCGTCGTCTATCTGACCGGCACCGCGCCCGGCGGCCAGGAGTTCCTCGTCCGGGAGGTCGCCATCGTCCTCTCGGCCATCGGGCTCGCGCTGGCGCTGTTCGGCTTCGGGCTGATGCTGCCCGTCCGGCGCCGCGGCATCTACCTCAGCGTGCTCGGCCTCCTGGTCGCGCTCGGCGCGATCGGGGCCTTCATCATGGGCTATCCGGCCCGGTGGATCACCGGGTCGGACTACAGCAGTACCGTCATCCTGGCCTACACGGCCGGCGTCGGCACCGTCGCCGGCGTGGCCGCGCTGGTGCCCGTGCTCACGGGCGAGAAGGGCTGGCTGGTCGAGGACCTCGACGAGCAGGCCGGTCATCCGCCCGTCCTCGTCGGCGAGTCGCTCCACGGCGCCCTCTACTCGGTCTATAAGCTCGGGACCGGCCGGTGGACCTGGCGGGTGCTCCAGCAGGACGCCGTCGGCGAGAACGCCGCCGGCCCCCACAGCCGGCCGGACGTCGAGACGTCGGCCGAGGCCGCCCGCTCGCTCATCGCCGACGCCGGGCTGCTCGAGATCACCACCGCCGCCTTCCGCCTCTACGAGTCGGATGCCGGCGAGTGGCGCTGGAAGCTCATGCGCGACGACGGCACGGCGGTCGCCGTCTCCGGCGGCATCCACCCCGACCGCGACGCGGCCGAGACGGCCGCCAGCCTGCTGAAGGAGGAGGGCCCCGGCGCGCCGGTCGTCGACATCCGGGGCGCCGCCTTCGACGTCTACGAGGCCGACGGCCGCTGGTACTGGCGGCTGCTCGACGAGGAGCGCCAGGCGCTCGCCAGCAGCCCGTCGGCGTTCCCCGACGCCGACACCGCGACGGCGGCCATCGAGCCGGTCCGCGAGCGGTTCGACGGCGCCCGGATCATCGCCCTCGACGAGGTCGGCGTCGAGCTCTACGAGGCGGACGGCGCGTGGCGGTGGCGCGTCATCGACGCCGCCGACGAGGTGCTGCTCACGAGCACCGAGGCGTTCGAGACCCGCCGGACGGCCGAGGCGGCCGCCGAGGCGGCGCAGCCGGCCATCGGCGACGCGCCCGTCCTCGAGCCCGACCGCCCCACGTTCGAGCTGTTCGACGCCGCGGACGGCTGGGGCTTCCGCCTGGTCGACGACGACGGCGACCACGTCGCCGACAGCGCCCGCGCGTTCGTCGACGCGGCCGACGCCCGCCGCGAGGCCGAGCAGTTCGTCGACACGGCCGAGGACGCCGACATCATCCAGTACACCGGCGGCAGCTTCGAGTGCTATCCCGCCGACGACGGCTGGCGCTGGCGGCTCGTGACCGACGACCGCGAGCTCGTCGCCAGCAGCGGCGAGGGCTACGAGGACGAGGCGGCCGCGGAAGCGGCCATCGAGGCCGTCCGTGACCGGGCGCTCGCGGCCGACCTCATCGAGTTCGAGCACGCCGCCTTCCAGCAGTACGAGTCCGA
>CAYWNQ010000321.1:0-1690 GCA_964459695.1 uncultured Halobacteriales archaeon
AAGCCCCGGAACGACCCGGCGGTCGGCAGGTTCGTGTAGACGCCGTAGGAGTCGAACGAGAGGTTCGGGATGTCGTACGTCCCGACCGCCGCGAACCCGCAGTTCCGCGTCACGAGGAAGCCCGTGCCGGCGTAGGCGCCGCCGCCGAGGAACGCCTCGAGCCGTAGCCCCGTGATCCGCCCGTCGTCGGTGACGCCGACGGCCAGGTCGATCTCGAAGGGCGTCCGATAGGTCCCCTCGACGAACTGCTCCTGGCGCGTGAACGCGAGCTTGACGGGCCGCCCGTCGGTGTGCTGGGCGACGGCCGCCGCGATGGGCTCGGTGACGCCCTCCTTCCCGCCGAAGCTCCCGCCGACGAAGGGCACCTCGAGGTGGACCTTGGAGTTCGGCACGTCGAAGGCCGTCGCGAGCATGTTCTTGACGCGGTAGGTGGTGTTGGTCGAGGTCGTCACCCGGAGCTCGCCCTCCGGGGTCCAGCGCGCGACCGTGACGTGGGGCTCCATCTGGACGTGGTGCATCATCCCCGTCGAGAAGGAGTCCTCGTAGACGTGGTCGGCCGCCTCGAACGCCTGGTCGACGTCGCCGGTCCGGATCCGGTGGCTGGCGTACAGGTTGGGCCGGTCCGGGTCGAGGCGGGGTTCGAGGACGCCGCTCTGGCCGTACTCGTGGAGGCCCTCGTGGACGACGGCGGGTGGGTCCGTCCCGAGCGCCTCGCGGGTGTCGAACACGGCGGGGAGCTTCTCGTACTCGACCTCGACGGCGTCGGCGGCCTCCCGGGCGAGGGCTTCGGTCTCGGCCGCCACCGCGACCACCGGCTCGCCGATGAACCGGACCTTCGAGCGGGGGAGGACCCGCTCGTCGAGGATGCCGGCCCCGTAGCGTGGGTCGGGGACGTCCTGGCCGGTGACGACGGCGTGGACGCCGTCCATCGCCGCGGCGGCGGTCGTGTCGATATCGAGGATGTGGGCGTGGGCGTGCGGGCTGTGGACGGTCCCGACGTGCAGCATGCGGGGCAGGTCCACGTCGTAGGTATACTCGGCCGCCCCGATGATCTTGCTCACGGCGTCGAGCCGTTCGTGGGACTCGCCCACCACCTCGGTCTCCTCGCGCCGGGGCGAGTCGACCGGCTCTTCGACGACCGGCTCCTGTTGGCTCATGTCGAAACCGGATTGCGCCGGTCGACCTATTAATCTTGGTTGTGGGCGGTGGGTCCCGACGAGCGGCGGGCCGTATAGACTTATGGCCCTCCACTAAATACACCGGCGTAGCATGGCAACCGAATCGGCCGGCGGGGGCGAGTTTTACCGGGCGTCGTCCATCCCCGAGGCGACCGCCCTGCTGCGCGAGCACGAGGCCGTGCTGGTCGCCGGCGGCCAGAGCCTCATGCCGCTGCTCCGCCAGGGGATGATCGACCGGGACGTGATCGTCGACATCTCGAGCATCGAGGGGTACGGCGACGTCACCGTGGACGACGACGGGCTCCATCTCGGCGGGTTGGCGACCCACCGGACCCTCGTCGAAGCCGAGCTGCGGGACACGCCCTACCGGGCCCTCGCCGAGACCGCCAAGGAGATCGGCGACGAACAGGTCCGCAATTGGGGGACCATCGGCGGCTCGGTGGCCCACGCCGATCCCTCGCTGGACTACCCGCCGACGCTCATCGCGATGGACGCCGTCGTCGAGTACACGG
>CAYWNQ010000322.1:0-1681 GCA_964459695.1 uncultured Halobacteriales archaeon
ACGCTCGCCATCCTGCTGAACGCCCCGAAGTTCCGCGAGAAGCTCGCCACCGTCGAGTACGTCATCGTCGACGAAATCCACAGCCTCGCCGACAACAAGCGCGGCACGCACCTGTCGGTCAGCCTCGAGCGCCTCGAGAACCTCGTCGAGACGCCGCCCACACGCATTGGCTGCTCGGCGACGGTCGAGCCGTTGGAGACGATGGCCGCGTTCCTCGTCGGGCGCCATGGTCCCGAGGGACCCGCCCGTGCCTGCGAGGTCGTCGACACCCGGTTCGTCCGCGACTACGACCTCGAGCTCGTCTCGCCGACGCCGGACCTCGTCACCACGCCCGGCCACGAACTGACCGAGCAGTTCTACGCCCAGCTCCACGAGTGGATCGGGGCCCACGACACGGCCCTGGTGTTCACCAACACCCGCTCCGGCGCCGAGCGGGTGCTCTACAACCTGCGCGAGCGCTACCCCGAGGCCTACGACGAGGCCAACTCGGGCTGTCACCACGGGTCGCTGGCGGCGGGCGTCCGGCAGGACGTCGAAGCCCGCCTCAAGGAGGGGGCCATCGACGTCGTCACGACCTCGACCAGCCTCGAGCTGGGGATCGACATGCCCACGCTCGACCTCGTCGTCCAGGTCGGCAGCCCGAAGTCCGTCGCCTCGCTCCTCCAGCGGGTCGGCCGCGCCGGCCACTCGCCGGGGGATACCGTGACGGGCCGCGTCATCGCGCTCGACCGCGACGAGCTCGTCGAGTGTTCGGTCATGGTCCAGAAGGCCACGGCGGGCTTCGTCGACCGGGTCTTCGTCCCCGAGCGGGCCCAGGACGTCGCCGCCCAGCACGTGTACGGCATGGCCATCAACGGCATCGAGCGGGAGGCGGACGTGCTCGCGACGCTCCGCCGGGCCTACCCCTACCGCGAGTACGGCGACGACGAGTGGGAGCAGCTCATGCGGTACCTCACCGCCGACTATCCGGGCCTCGAAGCCCGGAACGTCTACGCCAAGGTGTGGCGCGACACGAACGACGCGCCCGGCGGCGATCACCACTACGACGACCACCGACCCGGCACCCGACTCATCGGCCGCCGCGGCCGGCTCGCTCGGGTCATCTACATGCAGAACGTGGGGACCATCCCCGACTCGTTCGACTGTACCGTCCTCACCCGGGCAGACCGCGAGTGGGTCGGCCACCTCGACGAGGGCTACCTCGACACCATCGAGCCCGGCGACGTGCTCCTGCTCGGTGGGGAGCGCTACGAGTACCAGTACCGGCGGGGGTCGAACGTCTTCGTCGACCGGACCGACGAGCGGCCGACCGTCCCCTCCTGGTACTCCGAACGGCTCCCGCTCTCCTATGACCTCGGGCGGGCCATCCTCCGCTTCCAGGCCGAGCTCCTCGAGCGGGCCGAGACCGGGGGGCCACCGGCCGTCCGCGAGTGGCTGCGGGACTTCCCCATCGACGAGGCGGCCGTCTACGCCCTGGCCGAGCTCTACGACGAGCAGGTCCGCTACGCGGGGCCGACGAGCGTCGCGACGCCCGACCGGCTCGTCGTCGAGCGCGAACTGGACCGCGAGGACTACAAGCGCCGGTACTACGTCCACTCGAACTACGGCCGCCAGTTCAACGACGGCCTCGCCCGCGTCGTCGCCAGCCGGTGCGCCGACCGCACGGACGCCAACGTCGGCG
>CAYWNQ010000323.1:0-1655 GCA_964459695.1 uncultured Halobacteriales archaeon
AGCGACCGAGGACCGCAACGAGGCGCCCGAGTCGAGCGGGCGGGGGCTTTCCAGCGGTACTCCTAGGTTCAAGCACGAGCAGCGGTCGGCGGGGGCGGGGGAATCACTCGGGAATCCTAGCCGTCGAGAAGGCGGGGGCTTTCCGGCGGTACGATCGAGTCAAGCACGATATGCGGTCGGCGGTGACGGCCGGGGCTGTCGACACCGAATGAGACCACCAACACCGTCACCAGCAGGGACAACACTAATCCCACCAGTCACCCGAACGCCAGGCAGTGCTCGTCGTCGCCACGGAGGACTTCGAGGTCTACCACGGGGTGGTCACCGAGCTCCGCGACCGGGGCGTGGCGTTCACCACCGTCGAGCCGCCCGAGGTCCCGGCGGCCGAGGCGGTGGTGACCGGTCCCGACGACGAGGTGGCGGCGTCCGAGGCGACGGTGGTCCGGGCCGAGCCCGGCGAGCCCCGCCGTGCGGTGGACGCCGCGCTGGGCGTGCTGCGCGGCGACGACGGCCGGACGATCGTCGGCATCGACCCCGGCGACCGACCCGGCATCGTGGTGCTGTCGGGCGGACGGGTCGTCGCCGCCTTCCAGGTCCCGCTGGCCGAGGCCGCCGACGTCGTCGCCCGCGAGGTCGAGGGGTCGGTCGACCCGGTGGTGCGCGTCGGCGACGGCGCCCGGCTCCAGGGCGCCACCCTGGTCGAGGACCTGCCGGACGTCCCCGTCGAGCTGGTCGACGAGACCGGCACGACCCCGCACCTCGGCACCGGCGGTCGGGGGATGGGTGACGTGCTCGCGGCGGTCAACATCGCCCGCCGGGAGGGCGAGCCAATCGCCTCCCGGGACGTCGAGCCGACGCCGGGCGAGCTGCAGGTCATCCAGGAGCGCTCCCGCGAGCAGTCCCCCGAGAACCGCGAGATCGACGCGGCGCTGGCGCGACGGGTGGCCAAGGGGGAGCTCACCGTCGCGGAGGCGCTGGCCGAACACCGCGGGGAGTAGTCAGCCCAGTTCCGGCGGGAGGACGAACCGGCCGTCCTCGCGGGGGAGGTCCAGCACGTCCACCACCGCGGCCGCGGGCAGCGGGCCGTACAGATGGGGGAAGGCCCCCGAGGGCATCTCCTCGTAGCGGAGCTCGGCGTCGACGGCGCCGGGGTCGACCACCAGCAGCCGGGCGTCGGCGGCGTCGGCGTGGTTGTACTGGGCGACGCCGACCACCCGATGGGCCGGCGAGAGGTGGACGTAGCCCTCGCTCGCGAGGCTGTCCGGGCGGTAGGCGTCGTCGACCGCCGCCCAGCGGTCGGCCGCGACGACGTGGTACAGGTGCTCGTCGAGCGCGCCGCCGTCGCGGGCGGCGGTCTCGGCGCGCCGGGTGACCGCCCGGACCGGCAGGCCCGTCTCGCGGGCGACCGCGACGGCGTCGTCGTGCTCGGCGCTGGCGTCGTACACCGCGCCGTCGGCGCCGCGGCCGAGTTTCACCCGGACCGCGTGTCGCTCGCCATCCTCCAGCAGCGTCGCGGTGACCACCGCCCTGTCGGCCACCCACCGGTGGGTCACGCCGGCGTCGCGCACCCCGAGCGTGCCGGTCTCTTCGGCCAGGCGCTCGGCGACCGCCGCGGCGTCGGACTCGTCGACGACGACCTTCACGAGGTGGCCGGG
>CAYWNQ010000324.1:0-1639 GCA_964459695.1 uncultured Halobacteriales archaeon
GCCCCCAGACTGCCGGGCGCCCTCGCTGCCGGGGCGCCGCTCCCAGCGCTCCCAGCCGCCCGGCGGCTCCCAGTCGTCGCGCGGCCCTGCGCCCGGTCCCGGCGATCGCCCGGCCCGCCCCTGCCGGCGCGTCCGCCGGTAGACGCTGGCGGCCAGCCGGCCGGTGGCGTGGTACCAGAACACGCCGGCCGACACGCCGAACGCCACCGCGACGATGGCCGGGACGACCGACCGGGCGACCGCCGCGAGCACGGCGAGCAGGACGGTCATGCCGGCGAACACCGCCGCCAGGCCGAGCACGATGCGGTCGCGCTGCACGGCCGGGCGTAGGGGGCCAGGCGCCTAAACCTCCCGCCACCCACCCGACTTTTCCGTGCTCGTGTGCTAGGCCCTCCCATGAGCGTCGCGGGGCTCTGCGAGATCTGCACCACCGGGGACGTCGAGCACGACTGCGAGCGGTGTGGCCGGCTGGTCTGTGCGGACTGCTGGGACCGCGACACCGGCCTCTGCGTCGAGTGCGCCGCCGACACCCGCCGGCCCACCGAGCGGGTGGAGGACGTCGAGGACGGCTGGACCGACGGGACGGAGGTCAACCGGCTCTGAGAGCCACCAGCGGTGTCAGCCACCCGCCGCGTGGATGTCGTAGCCCGTGAACGCCCCGAGGAGCAGCGCCAGAGCACCACCGATGGCGGTGCTCCACATCGCGGTGCCCTCGGCGATGGCGCCGTCGAGGACGAACGGCGACGCGATCAGCCACACTCCGACGAGCGCCGCGAGCCAGCTCGCCCACTTGGGGAACGATGCCGAGTCGGTCGCGACTGTCGAAGACTGTTCGGTCGCCATCATCAGCCCTCCGCCGGCGAACTTGGGGCGTGACGCACATATCCGTGACGGCCATCCACCCGGCGCCGTCCAGGCACGCCAGTGGCCGATTCGGACACCGCCGGGAACGCGCCCAATCTGAACTGCACCCCTACCGGTGCTCGTTCAGCCGCCGCTTCAGGCCCGCGGCGCTCTCGCCGACCGCCCGGAAGTAGGCCCCGGGGTCGTCGTGGCCCTCGCCGGCGAAGACGATGCCCCGCGAGGAGTTGACGAGCCCCACCCCGTCGGCCAGCCCGTGCTCGACCGCCGCCGCGGCGTCGCCGCCCTGGGCGCCGACGCCGGGCACCAGGAACGGCAGGTCCGGCACCCGCTCGCGGAGGTCGGCGAGCTCCGCCGGCGCGGTCGCCCCGGCGACGAGCCCCACGTTGCCGCGCTCGTTCCAGCCGGCGGCGAGGTCGGCGACGTGCTGGTACACCGTCTCGCCGGAGGCCAGCTCCAGGTCCTGGAGGTCGGCGCCGCCGGCGTTGGAGGTGCGGGCGAGCACGACGATGCCCTTCTCGCCGCGACGGAGGAACGGCTCGAGGGCGTCCCGGCCCAGGAACGGGTTGACGGTGATGGCGTCGACGCCCAGGCCGTCGTCGTCCAGCAGCCGGGCGTACTGGCGGGCTGTGTTGCCGACGTCGCCGCGCTTGGCGTCCAGCAGCACCGGGACGCCCTTGCCGTGGGCGTAGGCCACGGTCTCCTCGAGGGCGCGCCAGCCGTCGGGGTCCTCGTAGAAGGCCGCGTTCGGCTTGAAGCAGGCGGCGTGTTCGTGGGT
>CAYWNQ010000325.1:0-1626 GCA_964459695.1 uncultured Halobacteriales archaeon
CGCTTCTTGACGATCATCACGTCCGGGAGGAACTCCTTGCGGTACAGCAGCAGGACGAACGCCAGGTCGACGAACATCAGCGCCAGGATGCCCCCGAGGAACATGTTCCCGAACTCGGTGAACGCCCAGCCCACGACGAACCCGACCGTGAAGATGCCGACGAGCATCACCTCGAGGACGGTCAGCACCACGATGGCGATGGCCGCGGCGGTGCTCTCCCGTGCCGGCTCGTACCGGTGGATGGCGCCGTAGGGGTTGTCGCCGGAGCTCATTGGCCACCTCCGCTGGCGTGTGGCGACTCGCCGTACTTCAGCACGAAGAACGTGAACAGCAGCGAGACGAACACCATCAGCACCGTGCCGATGCCGACGAAGTGCGCCTGGATGGGCACGCCCATGTGCTCGGGGTCGGCCGCGCCGCCACCACCGCCGTCACCGCTCCCCGGCAGCGAGGCGCCCTCCTCGACGGTGATGGTGCCGACCATGCTGCTCTCGTGGGGGATGCAGAAGTAGCCGTACTCCCCGGTGACGCTGAAGGTGTGCTGGTAGGACTCGCCACCCGGGATGTTGCCACCGTTGTCGGCGAAGTAGGCGTCCCTGGCCGCCTGCTCGGTGTCGTAGCCGCCCGACGCGAAGTACTCCGCGTCGTCCGGGATGTCGTCCTCGTAGGCGGTGACGGTGTGACCGACCGACCCGGTGTTCTCCCAGACCACCGTGGTACCTGGCGGGATGGTGATGGCCGAGGGGTCGAACGCCAGCCCGGACGTCATGTCGACGGTGGTCTGGCCGCCCCCGTCCTCCTGGGCGGCCACGGAGGGGGCTGTGGCCGACGCCGCCGCGACGGTGGCGCCGCCACCGGCAGTCCGCAGAAAGTCCCGTCTCTTCATAGACATCCGCACGTCAGGTCCGGCCCCGCATAAACCCAGCGAAGCCACCCGGGCCTTCCGGTTCGGGCCGGCGCCCGACGGGGTGGCTACCCCCCGTCGTCGGGGTCCTGGTCGGGCCCGCTCAGCTCCTCGGTCGCCGACCGGGGGAGCCAGTCGGGTGGCTCCTCGTCGTCGGCGCCGACCGCTCGCAGCCGGTTGCGGTACTCCTCGGCCCGGAACCGGTCCGAGAGCCGGGCGTTGGCGACGGTGAACAGCAGGAACGCACCCACGACGAGGAAGCCGAGCCCGGCGACGGCGGCGATGGCGCCGGCGCGACCGACCGCGCCGAGCGCCACCGCCGCGAGCAGGCCGACGCCGGCGACCAGCTGGACCGCCGCGGCGACCTGGAGCATCAGGTTGCCGAGCTCGCCGCTGCCCTCCGGCACCTCCACCGGGTCGGGCAGCAGGTCGCCGTCGGGGCGCTCGGGCACCTCGTAGTCCTCCATCGAGCACAGCGCGATGGAGGGCTTGACGTCCCGCAGCACCGTGCCCTCGCCCTCGACGGCGCCGTCGCCGTACACGACGGCGTACCCCTCGTCGGAGTAGGCGACGACGCGGTCCGGCGACGCCAGGCGCTCGACGCGCGCGAACACGTCCCTGGCGGCCACGCGGGCCTCCAGGTCGGCCTGGACCCGGTCGAGCAGCGGCTCGCCGGTGATCCAGGTCTCCTCGTCGAACACCGCCTCCCACTCCTCGCGGCT
>CAYWNQ010000326.1:0-1590 GCA_964459695.1 uncultured Halobacteriales archaeon
GGCTACCTGCTCGCGAACGTCTGGGTGATGGCGACCGTCGTCTTGGGTTACACCGGCTACCCGCGACTCCGCGGCGCCGCCGTCAGTCTCCAGGCCGGCCACCCGAACATGGACTTACTCGTGGCGCTGGCCGCTGTCTCGGCCTACGGCTACAGCACGGCCGTGCTCCTGCTGGGCGGCACCGAGGTGTACTTCGACGTCGTCGTCGCCATCGTCGTCGTCGTGGCGCTCGGCGACCGCTACGAGTCCCGGATCCGGCGGCGGGCCGCGGGCCACCTCTCGGACCTGGCCGCCGCCCGGGTCGAGGATACTCGGCGGCGAACCGCCAGTGGGATTGAGCCGGTTCCCGTGGGCGCGCTCGAGACCGGTGACGTGGTCGTGGTTCGCCCCGGTGACCGGGTCCCCGTCGACGGCCGGGTCGTCGAGGGTACCGCCGCCGTCGACGAGTCGCTGCTCACGGGCGAGCCGGAGCCACGGACGGTCGCCCCTGTCGACGACGTGGTCGCGGGGGCCGTCGTGGCCGATGGCTCGATCGAGGTCGCTGTCGACGACCCCGAGGCGAGTACGCTCGACCGGCTGGTGGCCCACCTCTGGTCGGTGCAGAGCGGTCGCCCCGGCGTCCAGGCGCTCGCGGATCGGCTTGCCGCCGTGTTCGTGCCGCTAGCTATCGCGCTGGCCTTCGCCGCGACGGCCTGGCGGTTGCTTGCGGGCGTCGCTCCGCGGGTAGCCCTGTTAGCCGGTCTCTCGGTGCTCGTCGTCTCGTGTCCCTGCGCGCTGGGTCTGGCCACACCCTTGGCCGTCTCCCGGGGGGTCAAGGAGGCGTTGGACGCCGGGATCGTCGTGACGGCGGCCTCGGCCTTCGAGCGCGGTGCGGACGTCGATGTCGTCGCCCTGGACAAGACCGGGACGCTCACCACCGGCGAGATGTCGGTGCTCGACGTCCAGCCCGCCGACGGCGAGGTCGCCGACGAGGTGCTCCACCGGGCGGCCGCCGTCGAAGAGCGCTCCGGCCACCCCATCGCCACGGCGATCGTCGACCGTGCCCCGGATGGCTCGCCACAGGCGACCGCCTTCGAAAGCCATCCCGGTCGGGGCGTCAGCGCGCAGGTGGATGGGCGGCGGGTGGTCGTCGGCCGTCGTGACCTCCTCGCTGCCGAGGGCATGACTGTCCCGACGGTCTTGGCCCAGCGGGCCGAACAGACCCGGGAGACCGGGACCGTGCCGACGTTCGTCGGCTGGGACGGGCAGGCGCGTGGGTTTCTGGTGGTTGGCGACGGCCCTCGCGAGGGGTGGGCTGACGTCGTCAACGAACTCGCCGACGCCCGCGACGTGGTGGTCATCTCCGGCGACGACCGGGCCTCCACCGCGCCGTTCGCAGATCACCCGGCCGTGGACGAGGTGTTCGCCGGCGTCCCCCCGGAGGCGAAGGCGGCGGTGGTCGCTCGGCTCCAGTCCCGGGGGTCCGTCGCCATGGTCGGGGACGGTACCAACGACGCGTCGGCGCTGGCGGCCGCCGACCTGGGCATTGCCATTGAGCGCGGGGCGGCCCTCGCGGCCGACGCTGCCGACGCCGTGGTCACCACCGACGAC
>CAYWNQ010000327.1:0-1581 GCA_964459695.1 uncultured Halobacteriales archaeon
GATGGCGCTGGTCGGCGACCCCGACCTCCTCATCCTCGACGAGCCCTCGACGGGCCTGGACCCGAAGGGGGCCCGCGAGGTCCGCGATATCATCCGGGAGGAGCGCGACCGCGGCGCGACGATCTTCTTCTCCTCGCACGTGCTCGCGCAGGTCGAGGCGGTGTGTGACCGGGTGGCCATCCTCGACGAGGGCGAGATCGTGGCCGTCGACTCGGTCGACGGCCTCCGGGAGGCCATGGGCTCGGGCACCCAGCTGACCATCGAGTTCGAGGCCGTCCCGGACGACGACGTCGTCTCTATCGTCGAAGCGGTCGAGGGGGCCAGCGACGTCTCGCTCGACGGGGCCACCCTCTCGGTGCGGTGTGGCGACGGGAGCAAGTGGGACGTGCTCCAGGCCCTCGAGGAGGCCGGCACCGACATCGACGACTTCGACACCACCGAGTCCTCGCTCGAGGACCTGTTCATCAGCTACACCGACGCCGACGAGGGGGCCGCGACCGCGGAGGTGAGCCGATGAGCTGGGCCGTCGTCGCGCGCAAGGACTTCCAGGACGCCCGGAAGTCCAAGACGCTGTGGGCACTCGCGGCGCTGTTCCTGCTGTTCACCGTCGGGATGGCCGTGCTGTACGCCCAGATCGACGCCCTCTCGGAGGGGGCCACCGAGGTCACCAGCATCGGGCTGCTGGGCTTCCTGGCCGCACCGGCGTCGCTGTTCGTCTCGATCGCCGGCGTCGTCATCTGCTACCGCTCGGTCGCCGGCGAGTCCGAGTCCGGGACGGGCAAGCTCCTGCTGAGCCTGCCCAACTCGCGACGGGACGTCGTCCTCGGCAAGCTCGTGGGCCGGACCGCCGTGCTGGCCGTGCCCCTCGCCATGGGGTTCGTCGTCTCCATCCTGGTCGTCCTGGGGCTGTACGAGTCCTTCGACGCCGTCCGGTACCTCGTCTTCGTCGTGGTGACGCTGCTGTTCGCGCTGGCCTACGTCGGCCTGGTCGTCGGCATCTCGGCCACGACCACCTCGACCGGGCGGGCGTCGGCGCTCGCCGTCGGCGCGTGGTTCCTGTTCGAGATGCTCTGGGGTGCCCTCACCACCGGCGCCATCTACGTGGTCAGCGGGTTCTCGTTCCCCACCGAGCAGCCCGACTGGGGGCTGTTCCTCAACTCCCTCCCGCCCAGTTCGGCGTACTCCAACGCCGCGACCGGCTTCCTGGGCGGGTCGATCGGGGGCGAGGGGCCGACGCCCTTCTTCCTGGAGAGCTGGTTCAGCGTGCTGGTGCTGGTCGCCTGGGTGGTGGTGCCGGTCGGACTCGGCTACCTCCGGTACCGCAGCCTGGACCTCTGAACGGCCTCGCCGTCACTCCTCGTCGTCCTCGGCGTCGGCCTCTTCCTCGACGTCCTCGAAGTCGGCGTCGACGAACTCCTCGTCGGCGTCGCCCCCGTCGCCGGCCGCCGCGCCAGCACCGCCGGGGCCGGCACCGCCCATGCCGCCCATCCCGCCGGGACCGCCGGCGGCGCCCCCGGCACCACCGGCGGCCTGCTGGGCCTGCTGCTGGTACATCTGCTTGCCGATCTCCTGGAGCTCCTC
>CAYWNQ010000328.1:0-1574 GCA_964459695.1 uncultured Halobacteriales archaeon
CGATGGCGATGCTGAGCCCGAACGAGAGCGCGACCCGCTCGATGCCGTCGATGCCCCGGTCGCTCCGGGACCGCGCCTCATGCTCGGAGTCGACCGCCTCGTCGTCCTCGGGGAACAGCGCGGCCACGAACGCGTACCCCGGCAGGAACAGGACGAACGCCAGTCCGAAGCCGATCCGCAGCGGCGTCTCCCTCACGCCGGGGAGCAACACCGACAGGTTCGTCAGGACGACCAGCGCGACGACGGCGGCGAGATCCGCCGGCAGCGCCCGGACCTGTTTCGGCACCAGGAGTCCGGGCCGGTCGGTCATACCGGCCCGCTAGCTGTCGGGGGTGAAAAATGGTCGGTGTCCGTCGACCGCGCTGTTCACTTCCACTGGCAGGGCTCGTCGACGCTGGAGGCCACGTCGCTCCTCGAAGAGGCCGCGTTCGACTGCGTCGTGAGCGACTACCGGGTCCCGCCATCAGCGGACTGGACCTCCTCGAGGCCGTCCGGGATGCCGACCTGACGGCGTCCATCCGGGCCGTGGCCAGACGGTGGAATGCCCCCGGACCCGGGGAAGCATTCAAGCGCGGTGGCCGGCAGTTACGCCCATGCAGGACCCGGTAGCGCCGGTCCCCGGGCGGGCCGCGCTCCTCACCATCGACGTGCAGAACGACTTCGTGCGACCCGGCGCACCGGCGGAGATCGAGGGCACGGCAGCCGCCGTCCCGGAGATGGAACGGCTGGCGACGGCGTTCCGCGAGCGGGGTCGCCCGGTCGTCCACGCCGTCCGGCTGTACCGTGCCGACGGGTCGAACGTCGACCGGTGTCGGCGTCGGGCGATCGCCGAGGGCGAGGGATTCGTGACGCCCGGCACCGAGGGTGCCGAGGTCGTGGAGGAACTCAAGCCCGCTCCCGAGGTGCGTCTGGACGGGGAGTCGCTGCTCCGGGGCCAGTTCCAGACGGTCGGGTCCTCGGAGTGGGTCGTCTACAAGCCCCGGTGGAGTGCGTTCTACGAGACGGCACTCGCCACCTTCCTGCGGACGCGGGAGGTCAACACCGTCGTGGTCTGTGGCTGCAACTTCCCGAACTGCCCGCGGGCGACCATCTACGACGCCAGCGAGCGCGACTTCCGCATCGTGTTCGTGCCGGACGCGACCTCGGGCGTGTACGAGCGCGGCGTCGAGGAGCTCCGCGACATCGGCGTCGCCGTCCGGGACACCGACGCGACCGTCGACTGGCTCGACTCCACGGCTCCGTGAGGCCCTGCGGGCCTCGTGTCACGCACGCGTGGGTCTGGGTCCGCGTCCGTCACCTCTCGACGGCCCGCCGGATCGTCGCCACCTCGTCGTCGCCGTAGCCTATGAAACGGACGTCGGCCAGCGCGTCGGGCTCGAACGCCCTGATCTCCTCGGCGATGATGCGGGCGCCCTCGGCCAGGTCGAACCCGGCCACCCCACAGCCCAGTGCGGGGACGACCAGGGACCGACAGCCCCGGTCGTCGGCGGCGGCGAGCGCGTTCCGGGTCGCCGCGCGGATGCTCTCCTCGGTCGCCCGGCCGTCGCCGTAGTGGGGCATCGCCGCCGCGTGGA
>CAYWNQ010000329.1:0-1556 GCA_964459695.1 uncultured Halobacteriales archaeon
GCGCCACGTTCGTCCGCCGGGAGGGCGAGCGCCTGCTGTTCGACTGCGGCGAGGGCACCCAGCGCCAGATGATGCGCTTCGGTACCGGCTTTTCGGTCTCGCACGTCTTCCTCACGCACGTCCACGGCGACCACGTCCTGGGTATCCCGGGGCTGCTCCAGACGCTGGACTTCAACGACCGCGAGGCGCCGCTGACCGTCCACACGCCGCCCGGCACCGGCGACACCGTCCGGCGGCTCGTGACCGCCACCGGCGACGCGCCCGCCTACCCGGTCCACGTCGCGGAGGTCGGGCCCGGCGAGGTCGCCCACGAGGCCGACGAGTACGCCGTCGAGGCCTTCGCCACCGACCACCGGACGACGTCGGTCGGCTACGCGCTCGTCGAGGACGACCGGAAGGGCCGGTTCGACCGCGAGCGCGCCGAGGAGCTCGGCGTCCCCGTCGGCCCGAAGTTCTCGCGGCTCCACGAGGGCGAGGCCGTCGAGCTCGAGGACGGCACCGTGGTCGAGCCCGACCAGGTGGTGGGCCCGCCGCGGCCCGGCCGGACGGTGGTCTACACCGGCGACACCCGGCCGACGGCGGCGACCCGGGAGGCCGCCGCGGACGCCGACCTCCTGGTCCACGACGCCACCTTCGCCGACGACCGGGCCGAGCGCGCCGCCGAGACCGGCCACGCCACCGCCCGGGAGGCCGCACAGGTCGCCGCCGACGCCGGCGTGAAGCGCCTCGCGCTGGTCCACGTCTCCTCGCGGTACGCCGGCGACGCCGACCGGCTCCAGGCCGAGGCCCGGGAGGTCTTCGACCGGGCGTTCGTCGCCGAGGACGGCCAGTCGGTCGACGTGCCCTACCCGGACGAGTAGCTTCAGCTACTCAGCCGTCGCCCGGCTCGCGCCGGCGGACCATCCCGAGGCCCTCCCAGGAGATGACCCGCCGGTCGCCGTTCGCGTAGCCCGTCAGCCGCGTCCGGACGTGGCCCGTCCCGGGGCGGCTCTCGGAGGGGCGCTTCTCGATCACCTCGACCTCCACGTGGAGCTCGTCGCCGGGCCGGACGGGGGCGTGCCACCGGAGCTCGTCGGCGCCCCGGGCCCCCATGGAGGTCTCGGGGTCGAGGTAGCCGTCGACCAGCAGCCGCATGCACATCGACGCGGTGTGCCAGCCGGAGGCCACCAGGCCGCCGAAGGGCGAGTTCGCCCCCGCCTCGGGGTCGAGGTGGAACGGCTGGGGGTCGTACCGCTCGGCGAACTCGACGATCTCCTCTTCGGTGACCTCGTAGCTGCCGAACGACTCGGTGTCGCCCACCTCGATGTCCTCGTAGTAGCGCGCCATAGGTCGTATGGTCCGCGGGGGTCGGTGTTAAGCGTGGGCCTGGATCGGGTCGGCCGGGAGCTCACACCTCGGCCGACGCCCGGCCAGTCGGCCGTCCACGACCGCCACGCCGATCGCTCGTTCGTCGTGGGCGTCGTCCCCGGCTCCGCCGACCGCCACCCGTGGGTGACCGCTGGACACCGCCGGAAAGCTCCCGCCCGCTCGACGGCTAGCATTTCGCGTGACCGCGA
>CAYWNQ010000330.1:0-1549 GCA_964459695.1 uncultured Halobacteriales archaeon
CGAACCGACTCGGCGTACACGACGATGGCGAAGATCAGCACCGTCGTGACGACCGCCAGGAGGCCGCCCGCCTGCCCCTCGCCGTAGACGAGTATCTCGAGCCCGCCGCTGAACAGCGGGGGGAGTTCGCCCGGATTCAGGATGAAGCCGACCCACCGCGGGATGAGCCCCGCCGGCTGCGGCCCGGGGCCCCAGGAGACGAGGCCACCGATGAGCCGCTGGCTGACCCCGGCGATGATGAACAGGCCGACCCCGGACCCGACGCCCCACTTCGAGACGATCTCGTCGAGGTACAGGATGAGGATGCCGCCGACGAAGATCTGGCCGAAGATGAGCCACTGGACGCCGCCGTTGCCGATGCCGAGCTGGACGCCCAGCTGTGGATCTGGCGGGAGGAAGCCGCCGGCGAACACCATCGGGAGGGCGGTCAGCGCGGTCATGACGATGACCAGCACCTTCTGGAGGCCCTGGTAGAGGACCTGGTCGCGGGGCTCTGACGTGTCGAGCCCGAGGAGGTCGGCCCCGCCGAGGAGCTGCAGCACGATGCTCGCCGTGACGATCGGCCCGATCCCCAGCTGGAGGACCGAGCCCTGCGCGCCCGCCAGGATGGACCGGAACTGGCCGAAGATGTCCTGGGCGTTCCCGCCGAGCCCGTAGATGGTGACGTTCGTCAGGAAGAAGTAGATGACCAGCACCCCGAAGGTCCAGGTCAGCTTCCGTTTGAAGGGGACGTGGCCCTCCGGTCGCGCGACCGAGGGCATCCGGGTCAGCAGCGGTTCCGAGGCTTCCTTCCAGCCCATGCGATGTCAGTCCTCGTCAGCGGCTGGTTCGGCCGGTTCGTCGTCGGCCGCCTCGGCGGCGGCCGCTTGGGCGCGTTCGGTCAACGAGACGTCGCCCCCGGCGGCCTCGATACGCTCGACGGCCGTCGCCGTGAACGCGTCGGCGGTGACGTAGAGCGGCCGGCGCGCCTGCCCGCTGCCGAGCACCTTCACCACGTCGGCCTCGTGGCCGCCGTCGACGACGTCCCGAGCATCGAGCCGATAGCCGTCGTCGGCCTCCTCCGCCAGCCCGTCGGCGGCGAACGCCGGCGCCTGCTCGTCGAGCGTCCGGAGGTCGACCTCGTGGACGTCCCGCCGGACGTCGGGCGGTCGCGTGAATCCGTGCTTGCCGAGCGGGTCCTGCCCGTGGATCTGGTGCTTCGAGCGGCCGGCGTTGCCGCGGCCGCCGCGGTTGCCGGCCCCCCGCCGGTTCTTCTGGGTGCCGCCGCCGTGGGTGCGCGAGCCGCGCTGGCGTCGTTTCTTGTCCGTCATGGTTATCGCATCGCGGTCAGGAGGTCGTCGATGGCCTCGGTGTCGTGCCGGCCGAGCTGGCCGCCCTCGGCGACGGCGTGCTTGATGCCGTCGTGGCCGCCACGGGGCGGGTGGAGCCGGAGGACCGGCGAGAGGCCCTGGGCCGACAGCGTCGTCTCCTCGGCGAGGAGCGCCGCGGCCAGGGCGTCGACGTCGTCGTAGTCGGTGTGCTCGGCGACCCAGTCGTCGTCGATCTCGTC
>CAYWNQ010000331.1:0-1523 GCA_964459695.1 uncultured Halobacteriales archaeon
GCTGGCCCTGGGCGACCTCGTGGTGGGAGGCCTCGATCTCGAAGCCCATCTCCTCCAGGCCGTAGATGATGTCCCGGCGGACGTCGCTGGCGAGGTCCTTGGGTGCCAGGTCGAAGTAGCCCCCGGCGTCGTTGGTCCTGGTCGTGGCACGGCCGTCCTCGTCCTCCTCGAACAGGAAGAACTCCGGCTCCGGCGCGGCGTTGACCGTGTAGCCCATCTCCTCGGCGCGGGCCAGCGCCTGCTTCAGCACGTACCGGGGGTCGCCCTCGAACGGGCGGCCCGTCGAGGTGTCGATGACGTCGCAGATCATCCGGGCCGAGGCGTGCTCGGCGCTGTTGCGCCACGGAAGGATCGCGAACGTCTCGGGGTCGGGGGTGAGCCGCATGTCCGACTCCTGGATGCGGACGAAGCCCTCGATGGACGAGCCGTCGAAGTAGATGCCCTCGGTGAACGCCTTCTCGGCCTGGTCGGCGGGCACGGAGACGTTCTTCACCGTGCCGAGGATGTCGGTGAACTGCAGCCGGAGGAAGTCGACGTTCTCCTCGTCGATCTCTTCGAGGACGCGCTGTGCCTGTGGGGTGAGGCCGCCGTCGGCGGTGACGTGTTCACGTGTCATCGTTCCCTGACAGTCGTCCGGACGAAGTGCACCATTAAAACGGTTCTCCATTGCGCAAGAATGCGCTTCTCGACGTGGTTTTTGGATGTTCGTAAAATTCTAATGCCCCCGTCCCCTCCTGCAAGGCGATGACGTACGAAAATCTCGACAGCGAACTCGTGAACGAACTCCTCGCCGACGGCCGCGCGTCGCTGCGGTCGCTGGCCGAGGAGCTGGACGTCTCGGTCACCACCGTCTCGAACCACCTCTCGGACCTGGAGGACCGCGGGGTCATCCGGGGGTACGCCCCCGTGGTGGACTACGGGAAGCTCGGCTACGACGTGACGGCGGTCATCCAGCTGAAGGTCGAGGGCTCGGCGCTGCCGGAGATCACCGACCGGCTCCGGGGCCACGACCAGATGGTGTCGGTCTACGAGGTCACCGGCGACCACGACGTCGTCGCGGTCGGGAAGTTCACCGACACCGACCACATGAACGACCAGATCAAGGCGCTGCTGACCGACCCCGACATCAAGGAGTCCAACACGTCGGTCGTGCTCAACACGGTCGTCGAGGACGAGCAGTTCGAACTCGAAGTCTGATCCTCGCCGTGGGCGTCTGATCCTCGCCCGGGCGACCGGGTCCGTGCCGGGGGCTCTCTGGCGGGGCCGCGAAGAAGTGATGGTCTCGGTCGTCGGGGCGGTGCGCCGTCGGGTGCCGTGGGTGGGGTTACGTGGCCGGCCTCACATCGCGCCGCCCATGCCACCCATGCCACCCATGCCGCCGCCCATTCCGCCCATGCCGCCGCCGGGCGGACCGCCGCCGGGGCCGCCGGGGGCGTCGTCCTCGTCGTCGTCCGTGCCGCCGCCGGCCAGGTCGCCCGCGGCGATGACGTCGTCGATGCGGAGGATCATCACGGCGGCCTCGG
>CAYWNQ010000332.1:0-1511 GCA_964459695.1 uncultured Halobacteriales archaeon
ACGAACGGGACGTTGGTCACGAAGTCGAACACGTTCTCGCCGTGGCCGTTCTCGAGGTAGTGGTCGGGGACGTCGGCGCCCCGGTCGGCCCACCGGCGGTTGAGCCGCCGGACCGCCGCCCGGGTGTCGACGCCGCCGTAGTACCGGACGGCGTCCCGGAGCGACTTCAGCCCGAGCCGCACCGGACTGCCCCGGTTGGTGACGGACTCGCCGTGGTCGCCGTGGACGGCGACGAGGGTGTCCCCGGGGACGGCTCCGAGCAGCGTCTCCAGCTCGCGGTCCAGCGCCGACAGCGCCCGGGCGTACGGCGTCTCGCCGTACGCCGGGTCGTCGAACCCCGGCGGCACGTGGACGTCCTCGTGTATCTCCCAGAGGTGGAGGTAGGCGGCGAACGGCTCCGGCAGGGCCCCCAGCCGGTCGCGGGCGGTCCCGCGCCAGTCGGAGAACAGCGACTCCTCGGGCTCGCGATACCGGTAGGCGTCGAAGCCCCGCTGGAGGCCGGTCTCCTCGACGATGGGGCCGGTGACCAGCGCCTCGGTGTGGTAGCCCGCGGCCCCGAACCGCTCGGCGAAGGTGGTGACGGTCTCCGAGAGCCGGCCGACCTCCAGGGACTGGACGCCGTTGCGCTCGGAGTAGGTGCCGGTCAGCAGGCTGGCGACGCAGGGGTTGGTCGTGGTCGCCGTGGCGTGCATGTCGGTGGCGACCAGGCCCTCCCGGCGCAGGCCGTCGAGGAACGGCGTGTCGGCGTGGTCGGTCGCCAGGTGGTCCTCCCGGAGGCAGTCGACGGTCACGACCAGGACGTTCGGCGCGTCGCCGGCGGACACGCGCGGAAGGCGGCGTGGGGTCGGCAAGGCGCTTTCGCTTCGGGGCTGGCCGGGGGGCAGGCACGGACCCGTGGCCGTTCGTGTCGTCTGAGGGCCCCGAAAGCCTCGAGGGGGCTGAACTGGAGAGGAGGCGATGACCGACGCACAACCCCACGCCCCGCCCCGACGACGCCCGAACTCCCTCTACGGCGCAGGCAGCGCCCGCTTGGGGCGGGGCGGCAGCACGTAGTTGCCCCGGCGCTGGACGAACGTGTACTCCAGGATGCCGTTGTTGACGCGCTGGCGGATGGCGGGGTTGTCGGTCCACTGCTCGCCGTTCATGGCCTCGCGGGTCTCCACGAAGTCCGCGATGGCCGGCTGGAGCGACAGGAAGTGCAGGCCGGCGTTGCCGCCGTCGGTGGTGTCGAAGTCCCGGCGGAGCATCAGCGGCGAGTCGTCCTCGGTCCGGGCCTCGGCGGCCATCTTCTGGGAGTGGCCGATGCGGCCGTGCTCGCGGGCCGAGCCCTCGACGTCCGTGCAGTCCTCGCCCATCCCGGAGTCGGTGCCCAGCGACTCGCCGGTGCCGCCCTCGGGGATGCGGTCCTCTTCGGCGTGGACGGGGCAGAACATCTTGCCGACGTTCTCCTCGCGGGTGTTCTCCTCGTACCAGTCGCCGATGCGCAGCCGGATCTTCGAGAGGTGCTGGGT